>CAYMUZ010000198.1:0-3135 GCA_964393875.1 uncultured bacterium
GCATCCATGTCGACATGTACAATCTTACGAACCCATTTGTCACTCGAATCACAACGCCCTCGGGGGTTCATTGGAGACCCCTAAAAAAATGTCTCGCTAAACTTTCCGAACTGATACCCGATGTTCCATCCATGACTTCTCCGAAATCAAGGCTGTTACTGATGACGACAATCGTGACAAGTCTCTGCACTTCTACGGCACAGGCGGAATATGTTTTGCTGGCGGAACTCATACAGGCCTCTCAAGCCATTGTCGGGATCACCGCCGAAAATGCCTCCCTAAGCCGCTCAGAGTCGGGCCGAAGAATCAGGCCGGCTAAATATGTGCGCAGCGGCACAGGTATTCTCATCTCACCCAATGGTTTAATTGCAGCCAATGTTCACACCGTCCAGCAGGCCGCGCGTATCACCGTAACGCTCGCCAATGGAGTTTCACTGCCCGCCCGCGTTCTGCGTGTTGACACGGCTCACGACATTTCAATCCTAGCAGTTGAGGCAGGAATCACCCTGCCTTTTCTGCGCCTTGCCCATTCCGAAAACGCTCGCCTTAACAGTCGGGTCTTTTCCGTGGGAGGATCCCCACTCTTAAAAAACACCATCAGCGAGGGAAAACTAAGGGGCATCGGACAAACAAAAAAAGGAACCGCACGGGACTCCATTCCACAAGTTTTTCAGGTAAGCTTCGATTTGTATCCGGGCGACAGCGGCAGTCCTGTTTTTAATGAGCGCGGCGAGGTGCTCGGAATTATCTCTGCCACGCTGCCGCGGCGCGGCAAAACCGCATTTGCCATCCCGTCTTATTTTATTTCTTTGCTCGCGGCGCCGGCTTCGAAGCAGCTGGACGAATCGACGCCTTCCCCTGCGACGCATTCGATTCATTGATCGCCTGCATATTCGTCTTCACCGCTTGCAGCAGCCCCAAGGCTTTTTCGTGCTTGGGATTAATCGCAAGCGCAGCTTCAAAAGCCTGACCGGCACCCATCAAGTCCATTTTTTTTAGCTTGGCAATACCGATCCCCACCTGATTCTCAGGGTCGCGCGGATTGATTGAATCGGCCACATGCAATTCCTGCAGCGCCATATCCCACTGCTCAATTTGAATATAAAGTAGGCCGACGTTGCGATGCACATTGGCCTGCATCATCTTATCTTTGGTGTAGCGCAGCCCTTCCCGAAAAATTCCGATCGCCTGCCGGTACTCGCCCACCTGCGAGAGACTCGCCCCCAGTTTGGCATAAATTTTAGGGTCATCGATCTTCTGTTTGAGAATCCCCGCCAATAGCTGAGCGGAATCATTCCACTGTTTTAGATTAAAATAAAGATCGGCTAGGTTTTCCTTACACGCCAAACTGGGCCTCATGGTACAAGCCGCTTTCAAATAACTGCCGGCCAAGTTCGACTGGTTTAATTTCATGTAGGCAGACGCTAGATTCTGATAGGTCTCATACAACTGGTTCTGATCGAGACCGCTTTTGGCGCCGCTGCCTTTTTTGCGTAAAATTTTCACCGCCTGCTCGAGATATTTCACACAATCGGCGTAGCGCTCCTTGCGATAATAGGCCGACCCCATCAAGCTGAGAATTCGCACGTTCTCGGGATCTTTTTTTAAATACCCCTTCATCTCATTGATCGCATCGTCTGTTTTGCCGGTCACCATTTTCAGCAAAGTGAGATTGATGCGGATTTCCTGATTATTGGGCTCAATCTGCAGAGCCTGGTTCCAGGAACGCTGGGCTGAAAAATAGTTTTCTTTGCGATAGTAAGCGCCGCCCAGGGCAGTCAGAATGCGGACCTTGTCCTTTTTACGGCTCGCAAGCTGAACGCTGTTGAGGGCAAATCCAAGCTCCTTAATCGCACGGCCAAAATCACCCCTTTTATTGTAAAGAAAACCAAGGTCATAATGAACATACCCGTTATTGGGATCCACTGAACGCGCTTTCTCCCAGGCCTTCAGGGCATTGTCTTCCTGATTCATGCGCAGGTAAAAAATTCCGAGAGAGTGATAGAAATCACCCGATTGATCCGTGACCGCCATTTTCAGGTAGGACGTCGCCAAGCGGCTGCTCAGCGCAGGGGGCATATGGTCCACCCCCTGCGCGAAATCAAATTCGCGAGTCATGCTGAGGATGTCACGATTACCCGGGTCAAACGATGTGGGAAGCTGTGTTTCAACCACGGGAGACATGATGGACGCGGGATCAGTGCTGTGCACAGCGCCAAAAAGATGCCCCAGCTCATGGACCATCACGGTTTCTTCCTGGATTTTGTAAAGGGGATTGTTCGGGTAGCGCAGAATCAGATAACCGCTGAAAGGACGCGCCTGCCCAATCGTATGAATATCTTTAACTTGCCGAGGATCGATCGGCCCGCTCAGATGCGCAAGGCCGATAATAATATCCGATCCCTTAAGCGAAAAATTACCCTGCAGATCATCGAGTAATGCCGAGGTCCCCATTTTTTCGTTAGGGGGCTGCCAATCCCAATAATTGCGCACCTTAAATTTGAGTTTAAATTCCACTTCAAAGATCTTGGACGCATAGGCAAGGCGCTGTTCAAATTTTTCTTTCCAGTGAGGAATTTCTTTGACATTGGACGCCACTGCGACGTTGACGTTCAGCTCGCGTAAGAAAACACCCGCTCTCGCGTCACGACCGGACGGAAGCAAACAGAGCAGAACTGTAAACACCAGCAGTTTGTGTGAAATAGGACCCCTGCGGCGAGATTTCATGTCTCAAAAAAACGGTTGCGAAAAAGGACGGCAATAGCAATAAAAAAATCACGTGCTTTGATTTTCTTACCCTCGCTGGCCGTACGGCCCGAATAACCGATGGGGATCTCAAGAATGCGCACACCTTTTTTAATGAGCTTACAGGTAATTTCCGGCTCGAAATCAAAGCGTTTCGTTCTGAGACAGATTCCTTCAAACGCGGTCTTATGAACCAGCTTGTAACAGGTCTCCATATCGGTCAACCCCACAGAAAACAAAAGATCGGTGAGCAGAGTCAAAAAACGATTGGCCAGCATATTCGCCAAAGCCATCCCCTGCGGCCAAAAAACCCCTTTAAACCGGCTGCCAAACACCGCCTGGGCGCTACCCTGCCGTAAGGGTTCCAGCAATTTCAAAATATCCTGAGGA
>CAYMUZ010000199.1:0-22720 GCA_964393875.1 uncultured bacterium
CAAATTCGTCGTCGCATTGATGCTGGCAAGCGCTGCTAAAATACTTGAATCAATACCTTTCAATGCAGTCGATTTCGCGTTATACGCACCCTGCACCTTCGCCACATCAAAACTCTGGAAGTTAAGTAGGCTTGAGACAAAGCCTCCCAGATTTTTCATATCTGTCAAGTGCTCAGCCAGGAAAGATCCGAAATTGTAGCTGCCGCTTTGCAGACCCGCGATTTTCGTATTGAGTTTCTGCAAATCGGCACTAGAAAGCGTGGCCGCATCAAAACCAAGCGCCGTTACAAAACTCTTGAGCTCGGTCAGGTCATTAAAACCAAGATCCGCAATCTCGGCAGTGCTGAGCTGATCAATGGTTTTTAGCGGGCCGAGCATGCCGGAAAGCTTCCACACCTGGTTCATTTTGTCGGGGTCGTGGTAGACGCCACCGCGAAGGGTCTTGAAGCCGGCTTCAATCTTGGCCAAATCAAATTGGCCAAAGCCAGAGACCTGCGAGACAAAACTGCTGATTTTGCCATCTGAATTTTTCGCCATGTTCGTCAGCAGTTTACCGGCCGTCAGCTGGCTGAGGTCGCCTGAGCGCAGGGCTGCAAGGGCATTGGTCTCAGGAATGTTCAAAGCTTCTGCCAAATTTTTAACTGCTTTGTCCTGATCGGCCACTGACAGCGTTTTGAAGTCAATGAGCTTTGCCAAGCCCTGAAGCTGTGCCGTGTTATGCAGGAATCGCGCTGATGAAAACCCAGTTAACCCGTTGAGTTGTCCCAAAGCACCCGCAAAAGTATCTGAATTTTTGAAAGCGGATCGTGCTACATTGTTAAAAGTGAACCGATCGCCTGGCTTCATCTTCATCTCACTACGAAGGCCTCTTACGTCCGCCAGGGTCACGTTGGTAGAAACACGTCTCGTAAAGCCATCCAGGTCATTAATTCCAGAGGTAATCGCGGATCGATCAAATTGATCGAGTTGAACGACCGCATCAAAGAAATTCCCAAGCGCAGTTGCTTTTGTAGAAGCACCGGCTTTTGCAGCGAACTGACTGAAGTCGCTTGTTCCCTTCGTGAATTTATTGTTCCCCTTTATTGTTTTAACATCACTAAAATTCGCACGAACGCGGGCTATGCTGCCGTTGGCCAAGAAGCCTAGAATTCCAGCCACGCGCCCCGCATCTATTTTCCTTTCCGTACGCCCGTTCACCTTGGTGAGCGAGGTGCTCCCAGCAATCACGTGATTGACAAGTTTTCGAATGTCAGAAACGCTTCCGCTCGTCCCGATTCCTGCTAAGCGAGGAATTCCAAGTTCGGTTCCGAGTTCGGCTAATTTCTTCGCAGCCGCTATGGGATTCATGGCTACTGCGTGAATGCCCGTTAAAATGTTGATGGACTCAACACCGCTAAATCCGTTCGCCGCCATCATGGCTTGAATCGTACCCTGGATACTCAAGTTCTGGGGAATGCCCAGTTTGCTTGAACCCGCCAAAATGCTCTTGAAATGATCAAGCTGGTCGTCGCTCATTCCAATCAGGCTCGAAAGCTTTTGTATCGCTTCAATCTGGTCGCGCAGTGTCTTGAATCCCAAACTCTCGAGGCGGGCGCGTAAGACATCAAAACCGCCGGCACGGGTCGGAAGAAGGTGGTTCACAAAACCATGCGCATCGCCTTCATCCAAGAACTGCAAAATTGCGTTAAAGCCCACGGTGTTGAGTGTGTGCAGTAAACCAATCGCATCCCCAGCCATCACCGAGGGGCCTAGTGCCATCTGCGAGGCTCTGATAAAGCCACCGGTTGAAACAAAGGCACTGGCAATCATCGAGTTGTCACCCAGTAAAAGCGCCGAGGAGATCCGGTTGACGAATCCATGAACACCGTTCAGCGTGGTGTAATTCGCCAGTGTCTGTAGGCTGGAAGCAAAAGCCTGCTGGCCATGACCCGGCAGCGCTTCTGCCAGCGAGCGCAGCGTGATACGCGAACCCGGAGCCACCGTGACCCCTAGATCACGCGCGGCCTGGTGCAGGGCTTTTTGCTGATTCTTGTCATCAATGCGAATCGCCTTGCCGATGAGCGATCCCACAAACGTTGAGTTTGCGGCAAGCACCTGGTGCCCACCCTGAAAAATTGAAAACGCTTCGGCCCGATTAATCGACTTCCCTCTTGCCGCCGAATCGGCCACAATCAAATCCAGTGCCTGCGGAAGTGACGTTGAAGCTCCATGGCCTGCAACGTCGAGAGCCCCTAAAACGCTGTTGTATTCTTGACGCCGGCCATTCTGGAACGCAACCATTCCAGTAAAGGTCTGAAACGCTTTTGTCGCATCGCCATCCAGTTCCGCTGTCATATTGCCCAAAAATGCCGTAACATTCGCAGTCGAGGTGATGCCGAGCCCCGCGCGCTGGGCCGCTTCAATTCCACCCATATACTGAAAGCTCACGTACTGACTCAACACGACCTCGGCATTCGCGCCATACTTCGCTTCAGCGGCAGCCTCAATCGATTCAAAGCTCACATCCGTGATACTAAGATCCAGCACGGCGGCGGCTTCGGCCAGCATATCGCCGGACAATGTTCTAAATTCAAATTGCACTGGTTTGATGATACCTTCCCCAGCAACGCTCGCACCTTCTGAGAGCAGTTCAAGAAACTGGTTATAGTCGCCGCCCAAAGCCTCAACGATCGGTTTCGCATAGGGCGCAATAATCGATCCGATAATGCTTTGCACCACAAACTGTTCAATGATCAACTCATCGCCAGAAGACGCTACAAAAGCCAGCAGGGCCGTGCGCATTCCCTCGCGGGTTCCAAAATAGCTCAACCCATGCCGGCCAAACCCAAACCGGCCGCGGCCGCCATAGAGCTTGTACATGTCATCAAAACTGCCGGCACCTGGAATATTGAGATTCTTGAAAAGCTTGCTGAAGATATAGCGGTTGCCCACCATCGTAGCGATCATGGTCATCGGATTTTGCAGGGAATTGAGCAGGATGGAATATTCACTGTTGTAGTCACCGCTGTGGAGTGACGCATCCGTTTTCAGCATCGATCTACGATCGAGTACGATCTCGAGCAAGCTGCCCAGGATGGTGCCTTGCAAGGCATTCGCGTCGTAGGCGCCAATGCCATCCAGTATTTTTGTCGTGGCAAGAAAACCGACACTCATCATCGAGGAAAAGGCCATGATGCTCAGGAAACTGCCGATCTTCTCAAGCGCTGCCGAGAAAAACCCCGCGCCGAACCGGCGAATAGCCCCACCAATCAACCCCGCTCCGGATGCCGCACTGCCAAAAGCTTCCGCGATGATTCCCTGTGCGAGGAAAGCCCCCACAATGGCCATCGGCAGTAAGGCTGCACCGCTGCGCCACAAAAACTCTTTGGAGGTTTTGCCGAAAATTTTCTCAAGCTGATTTTGGTGGCGTACGCGCAGGGCTTCGGCAACACCGAAGCGAGCGATTTGCTCAAGCATCTGCGGCTTATAGCGAATGGCAATCACAGCCACCACTAGTGCAATGCCGCCAATGATCAATCCCTTGACTTCGTCACGCAGCGAGCCAAAGACGGCTTTGGATGCGCTCAGGAACGTGTCGAACCCATAAAATTTCGCAACCACTCCCACATAGTCTGCAAATTCTTTCATCACAGGCAGTAAAAATGAATTGGCGCCTAACGCCACGCCAAGAATGTCTAACCCAATGACAATGGGCGCCGCTGTCCATAGCACTTTGATCGCGCCCCCGAGGAACCGGCCAAGGCCCGATTGAGCCAGTTTTGCACTGAGAGACAGCGGCACTTGAGCCGCCGTTTTCGCCGCCAGCCTAGCGGCTGCTCGAGCACTGAGATTTACCGATTGGCTGCCTACCTTCGCAGCAGCGGCTTCGGTCGTCGAGAGAAGTTTTGCCGCAAGCGATCGCCCTGGTTTGGAGACCCCGAAAATGAGAAACAGCGCAAGGCCCACCAGCCCCGCAGTTTGCCAATTTACGCTCGAAGTCAAAAACTCAAAGATGTCGAAATGCCCCACCCGTATCGACAATCCCGTAATACCCAGCGCAAAGCCAAGCAAGAAACCACCGCCAAAAATGCGTGCAAATATCGATTGTCCCACCAAAAAGAGTCTCGCGCCAAAACCTGCGAGCGCCCCAATAGCTAACGCCTCAGCCCACTTACCGGTTGCTAGTCCATACGTAACGCCCACTCCTATCGCGACCGCTGCGGTGATGGTGAGACTCACAATCTTTGTACCCAAAAACACAGACAGCTTTCCGAATAAGATTTTCCATGCGGTTGCCTTGGCTTCGCCCGTGGCGGCTGTCTTCCATTGACTAAACGCGGCCGCTAGTTTTTTCCATGCTCTTTTGACTTCCTTCACAGACTCCTTCAGTATTTGCCCCAATGACTTATTCGCAACACCACTAAAAGCCGCGCGGCCAAAACTAGCAAGATACGAGGCGGCCACTGAAACGAACCAGAAAGTATTTGCAATCCCAAGCCCGAGGCCGCTTGCACCCACGGCGGCCATGGCAAAATAATCCGCAGCAGTGCTGAAAAGATAAGCGGCAAAAGAGTCGCCGATAAAAGCGCCAAAACCAACCAGTCCGGAGCCCAGGGTACCGGCTGTCACTAAGAGAGCGCCGGCGAAGTGCAAAAGTCCCTGGCTGAATTTATTTTCATTAAGAAGCTGAACGTAATTCGAAGTCGATTGGCTAAAGGTAGGACGCTGGTCACCTGGAGCGTAGTTCGACCCTTCGTAAACGCCAAAAAGGTAGATGGTGAGAACAAAAAGGCCCACTGCCGCAAGTACAATCAAGCCGGCAGTGCCCATCACCAACAAACCGGCAGCAATTAAAAACGCAATACCCCCCGCCACGCCGGCGAAAAGCGCAATGCCTATCACCGTGGCCCAAAAGGAGGACCCCACTTGTCTCTGAAGCCAGCTGCCCGCAGACTTGATACCCGTGACAAGGGCACCGCCCACATAGCTCAAAATCTGCCCAAAACCCATTCCCTTGCTCGAAGAGTCACCCTCATGGGTGATCCCGATCACCGCATTGCCAAATACCACAATCGCCGCGCCAATGACCAACGCCGTCACCCAAATGGGCGCCGTGACGGCTAAAATTCCAATGCCAATGGCCGTGGCGACCAACCCTGCACCCCAGGCCACCCAAGCCCCCCCCTGTCCAAGATTCTCAACCCACCAGTCTCCCAGCCGCGTGCCGGCGCGCTGCAGCCCAGAACCGATATCGCTGGCGGTGGCCACAAGCTGCCTGCCACCAATAGAGCCCCAGAGAATGGCTCCAAAACCCGGCCCGCCATCGTCGGTGGCCTTTCTGCCAGCTTTAATATTTTCTTGCTGGGATTTCCCCATCTGAACAAAGTCAAGCTTAACCCTTTCGGTCTCTGTATCTTTCCATTCGCCAAAGGGGTTCATCAACCCATTCACAGCCGCCCGGAGAAGACCACCAAGGCTCATTGAATATTTGGGAAGGATGGTGGTGTCATAACTAATTCCGACGATGTGGCCGGATCCCGAAAACTCTAGTTCATAATTGGTATCTCTGCTATTAAGAATGGCTTTGACACCGTCATAGGATGTTCCCAGGTGCATCAGGCGATCAACAGCGGTCGGTTCGATTTCCTTTTTGCCAACGGTAATCCCTGCGGCCTCAAGCGCTTCAACCGCAGACGATATGCCTGTGATTTTTCCATTCTCATCGATCGTCACACTGACCGCACCACTCGTCAGTAATGCAATCATCTTCTGGGCGGCCAAACCAGTTTCGGCAGTATCATCGATCCCGGTAATTTCTCCCGTAATCAAATTGCGTTTATACTGCTGAACGCCGTCAACTCCCTCAATCTCCATAGTTATAGTTTCAAAGTTGGCGTCATGAATCGTCGTGGTCACCGATTTACAGTTTTTAGCTCCGCACAGCACTACGCCAAAATTACGGTTCAAAGTGGCGCCCACATCCTTAACCACGGCGACGACGCGCTCGACGTTCACGGCTTCGCCGATGGTGTTGATGTCGGTGAAGGTCGTTTCAATGGTGTAGGTGTCGACGTATTTCCCGTCGGGAGCAACTTGTTTTTCGCGGATGTGACGGCGGGTCTCTTCTGCCACCATGCCGTTTTCACGCAGGGTACGGATCGTTTCTTGCTCAAGCTGTTTGTTCTTGCCATCGGTGTAGATGCGTTCGAGGGTATTGAGGCCATCGTCATATTCTTTGTAATGCAGTTTGCCGCTGGCGTCAGTCACTTCAATCGCCACGTGCGCGTTGTAGAGCAGGCTGCGCAGTTCGGCTTCTTGATCGGTGAGAGCCGTCAAGCCTTGCACGGTTCTAATTTCGGAGCGGTTGATAATGCCCTGGCGCTCGAGCTCGCGCAGGCGGGCTTTCTTGGCTTCATTGACACCGGCCGCGACTTCGAAAGAGTGCAGTCCCCCATTGATTACCGTCCCGTCCTCGCCAATCACAAGGTGTTCCTTAATACGCTCCTCGAGCGCATTGATTTCGGTCAATACATCTTCTTGGAAGTGAGCCTTGCTGGCGTAAGCGCGCGCGTTGGATGCGGCGCCGCCATCTTTATCTGTGGAAAGCAGGCCGGTATTGGCCAGCGCATGTTCCGCTTCGACGGCCAGGTAATCGTAGTTGGAGGTGGTGAATTTGGCGGGATCAAAGTCGCTGAAATGCAAAATCATGTTGTATGAGAAATCGGCGAAATTCTGACGACCGGTCAAATAGAATTCATCGAGCAATTTGCCCGCACCCGGCTGACCTGGCTTGGGCCCGTAGTCGTAAAAATCTTGAATGCGATTCAGCGTCTTTTCGTAAAGATCGTGGATGGTGTTGGAAATATGCGTCGCGTCTTCACGCAAAAGATCGACACTGCCGCCGCCGGCCGTGTAGTCGGTTAAAATGTTGGCGCGTGCATTTTTAATTAAAGCAGCTAGCGCATCTTCCTTGACATTATTCAGCTTCGCCAGCCCACCATCGCCGTAGAGAAATTTGGAGAGAACTTTGTCAGACGGCATCGAAACAGTCGGAAAACCCAAGATGCCCAACCAATAATCTCCATCCATCAAGGCATGGTTGATATCGAACAGCCCGTTTTTGACCCCCGTAGAGAGTGCGCTTGAGCCCCCGATCGAGCTTAGGATATTGGTAGGCGCAGGAGCAGTAAGCGGGGTAATCCATTTTCCAGTCGTTTTGTCAAAAGTACTAAAAATGCGCCCCTCCCCAAATATAGTCTTTAAATCACCGCTAACTGCGCTGTTATCACACAACGGATTCACGGCAGAAGCACACAGCTTTGTGCCTAGTCCCATCAGACCGACACTGCCACCAGTCCCGGTCCCATAGTGATACTGATTGATCAGTATGCCGTCTTGTCTGATTTCGACGGGATTTGGATTCGCCGGCATCGTGACTTCATAGTGCAAATCTCCCATCACGTTCTGGCGCCAGGTAGACATTCCAGAGACTTGGTCATCCAGCGTCAGTGATTTACCGGCCAGCACATACTTTCGTTTAATCTCTTCCATCTTTTTCGCATAGGTGCCGTTGACAGGGGTCACAGCGCCATCCGCGGCGATCACATGATTAAAACGGGGTTCCCCAAAAACCGTTTGGCTCTTCAGCGTTGAAATGATTTTATCCAGCGGCTGGGTCTTGGAAGCCGACTTGGGATCGGCGAATTGCAAAAATTCGGATTCACTCAAGAACCCTTGGTCAAACCATTCGGAGAGAACCTCAAGAGGCGTCAATCGGCGGCCCGAGGAGGGATCGCCGCCCTGGCGCAGGTAATTCATCTTTTTATCAAATTCAAGCTCTGTATCAAAATATTTGATTGGGCCCATGCTTTCGCCAAAAACAGACGACGATATGGCAAAAAGCGTCATCTCCTGTTCGGTCGTACCGTGTTCAAAGACATGATTGGTCAGCGAGTCGAGCACGAGCATGCCAATTTCCGTAAAGATTTCGTTCTGATCGGCTTGTGTGCCGTGATACTCCAAGCCTAGCGGCGCGGCAAACACATCCCGCAGCCAGTTATCGCGGGCGCCGACAGAATCCCGGCCCGCATAGCCCCCGTAGGCCGCCTTACGCCAATCCCGCGGCAGACCAAAGTATTTTGAAAACTGATTGTTGGTCAGCTGATTGAGCATGCCTGTGATCGTGCGCACTTTTTTAACATAAAATTCATTCAGGTGATCCTGCGCGCCAATCTTGAGAATCGCCAACCGGTTGTAGTTATAAATTTCACGCTGCATTTCATCCGCCAAATCGAGAATCACCTGAAAGGCCATTTCGAATATTTGACTGCCCATGGCACGCGCCACCGGCTCGGCTTTGGCAAGCTGGCGAATACTTGTGATTTTTTTATCTAATCCTTTCACCTGCTTGTACATGTCTTGAACTTGTGCACGATATTTTTCCAAAGCGCCATCACCGGCCACTTCCGCAGTGCCGCCGTCACCAAACAGGAAATTTTCATAAATGCGCCACGCCTCGTCATGCACGGCGTTAAACTCGGTTTGAATGGATTTGATGCCGACGAAAGTATTGGCCGGCGGGTCTTCGCCCAGATGCGTCTTGCGAATACTGCCAAACATGCTTTGCATCGCAATGACGGAAGGATCAAGCCCAGGCACGGCGAAAAGACCGCTGAAATCTTTCGGGCTAAGCTCGTAATACGACATACTGCCGCGGTATGCATCGGCGGCTTGATCGAACCATTTATCGTATTCTTGCATCATGCGGCGAAGCTCTTCTCCGATGACCATTTCAGACTCATCGCCTTTCAAAAGCTGATCCATGGTAAACGGACGGCTATTGGGGTCATCGGGGTTCGCCGGAACTGCGATCTGATAAAACTTGTCTTTAGACAGGTACAGGCTCAGGTTGTGCAAAATACCAAAGTTCCCCTGCTGAAGCGTTTCAACCGGCGTGCCGGAAGGCAGGGTGAACGGATTGCCCCAGATTTCGGTGGTATCACCACGCAGGAAACGTACGAGATAATCGCGGTAGGCATTTTTGTAATCATGAATGGCACGCACCGATTGCTGGAAGCGATCTTCACCCAACGCACCCTCTTCCGCACGGCGCATGGCCGCCGCATAAAGCCACTCGGCGGCCTTTTGCTCAAGCTCGGTAAACTTGTCACCCAACAGTTTTCCGCCCGTACCAATCTTGGTCGCGTACGTGTCGAGATAAATTTTGTGTTCATATTCTTCGAACACATTCTTTGACTCCGTCACATTCGTGAGAATAGCCTTTTGGGCATAGGGACTATCGACATCGCCCAGCCGAGTATCTTTAGCCTCGTTCGCCGAGGTCGTTCCAATAAGACCCGCCTCTTTGACGACATGCTGTTCGACCACTTTTTCAAGCGGCAGAACCTGCGTACGCACAAATTCTTTGTAGTCGCGAATGTATTCGCCATCTTCATCAAATTTTAAGTCTGGCGAAGTAAAATCAGGGTTGACCTGAAGCACCGGGTTGCCCTGGGCGTCCCGTTTGATATAGCTGGCGGGATCTACCTCCCACACTTTCTTACCTTTTTCTTTCGCCAAGCGGTAGAAATCGTTGCGAGCCATCGTCGACTGCATCACATGCCGCGCGGCAGAGGCGTAGGCAATGGCTTTTGAAACCACGTGATTGGAACTGAGCATTTCCACCGCTGATTTTCGCAGCTGTTCAATCGCGCGTGCGCGGCCCGGATCCACTTTACGGATCTCGTCTAACCCTTTGTCAAGGTCAGTCGTTTCAAGATCAAAACGCAGTTCTTCGGCGGCCTGATTCAGGCCAAACGATTGGCGAAGCTGGTTGTAGCCGGCCATAAAGGCACGCATCACATCGAGGTAGCGGTTCATCTGCTGGCTGACAAAATCAAGCATGTGGTCCACTTCGGCGACAGGCACGGTGCGCGCATTGGCAAAGTCATAAACATCGCCGAGGCCGGCGGGCGCAAACGGATTGGGGCTTGAGACCAGCACCGAATTGTCATAAACGCGCTTGAACTGGGTCTCTTTAAAAAGAACCATCGAATTGTCGAGTTCGCGCATTTTCGAAAACACGTCTTCAAAATCTACCAAACCGGAATCGAGATCATTGATGGCATCTTTAGGATCTTTCAGAATTTTTTCCGCGTAGGCGAGCACCTGTGCCGTCAACGTATCCATCTTCGCAAGGCGTATCGTCATGTCGCCCGTCATATTGCCGCTATATTCAAGCCGGCCTTTATCCCAAATAGGCGTGAAATATTTGGCAAATAAAAGATTGAGCGGCGTTTGGACTCCAGGCTCAATACCCACTAACCCCTTCATGGGAATGGGCGGTTCGGCCGCACTCAGTTGTTTCAACCCTTCCATCGTCTGCTTCGACAAGAGCTGGACAGAATCGAGCGTGTTGTGGAAAAGTTTTTCAAGGCTAAAATCGTAATTATCAAGCGTTCCGGCCGCGTATTGCGTCGAAGGCAGGGCCTTGTCCGTTTTGGTTGGCAGAATGTAAAGCTCACCCGCCGGGGCCGATTCTTTGAAGGCATTGGGCACCTCCGTCCAGCCTTCCGTGAATTTTTTACGATCCCAGTAGGTTTCCCAGCTATCCGCCGGCGCCGTGGGAACGGGCAATTCGAACCCGCCCTGCGCCACCGGCTTCCAGCCCAAAAATTCGCGCAGGTCTTTCATTTCTTTTTCGCGTTTTTCGTAAGCCAAAATATCGAGATCGCCGTCAAGAGCGCCCCGATCACCGCCAACCAGAGAAACATTTCTCTGCTGACTCTGAAGCGAAAGCTCTGTGGCCGTTCGTTTGGCTTCTTCCTGACGCTCCGTAATAAAGGCCCGGTACTCGTCTTTCACTTCGGTCAAAAGCGGCCGTACATCCACACGGCTCTCCGTCGCCGCGCCGGGCAATGTGGCCGTCGTCACAATGTTATGCGTCAAAAGGCCCATCACTTGATTGATGCTCGTTCTGGAGTTGCCGTTATAGACCACCTTTTTGTAAAAATCTTGGAAGATTGCCTGTTTTTCTTTTTGGAATGCTTTAATTGACCCAACCATACTATTCACAAGCTTGTACAACCATGCTGTGTCATCGTAGATAACCACATACCCTTGACTTCCCGGTGCCTTAAGCATCTCAATCTGCTCCTCAATGGGCTTGGCAAGAAATTCGTCGGTAATATCGGCTCTTGAATCCATTTCCGCAATCGTAAACTTGACAATGTTTTTAAGATAACCCAGTGCTTGGCTATCTGCTGCAGCTCCATGCTTCTCATTGTAAAATTGGTGTAGGACCACCGGCAGTTGATAGAACATCTCCCGAGCTTTCTCGCGACCCACATAGAGGTTTTTAGGTTGGGTGGACGTCGCAGATGGCGCCGGTGCTGTCTCCCACAGATAGTTGCTCAAGAAATCACCAGCGGTAATACTCGGCAGGGTCGAGCCGGCCTGCATACGAGTCGCCACATAGTTTTCAATCGAGTGTTTGAGCCCGACATCATTACGAATTAACTCGTCAATGGCTTGATCGGGTGTTGTCCCCACCGCCTGGGCTTCCTGGTTGGCACGATAGTCATCGGCTTCGACTGGCGGGTCAAACTGCGTGGCGTATTCCGTCAGGCTGGTTGAGTAGGCTTTAAGAAATTTGAGAGTGTAGCGATGCTCGCCATCTTCGACCATCGGGTTGACAATACCTCGATTGGTCTGGTCGGAAGAATCGTAGCGAGGGGTGATTAAATCGGCATCGGGGGCAATCAGCGCCGCATCAGCGATCACACTGCCGAGCGCCCCGAAAGCCGACATACCCGCCAATCCCCCAGCAGCACCCAGAGCCGCCACCGAAGCACCCGCCATAATGGTATTGACAATATTACTCGCCAGACTATTGGAATAGCCCTGCTGACGCGCATTTTGAGAAGCACTCGACAGGTTGCTCGTGCGTACACTGCCCGCATTGGTGAGGTTCTTGAGAAAGCCCGCCAGCCCTGCACTGGAGAGGCCCTTCGCCGCCGCCACTTTTTTGTAAGCGGCCGCCACTTCATCGATGGCCTCAGCCGGCGGCATTTGATCGGTGAAAAGGAATTCATAAACCTGGTAGTACCCGCCGCGGTCTGCCATGTTTTCATAACTCTGCAGACCCCCAGCCTGGCCATCCGCATTGTGCAACAGCGCTTCAATCGCCACGCGAACGGCTTCGTCTTTGCGATCCAGTGAGCGGGTCAAAGATTCGCTCACTCGATTGATTTCGCGGTTGATAATTTCAGTGGTCACTTCGAGCGGCGGCGCGTTGTCTTTTTGCTGCAGCATAACCGCCGTGATGCGATTAGCCGAAGACGCGATATCGACCTTAGCCACATCGGCCTTTTCAATTTTCCTCAAGCTCGGCCAGGCCTGCAACTGTTGTGGCACAAGTGAAGCGTCCGCAGAATCCCACTGATAGGCGTAGGACGGAACACCATAGTTCATTAATGACCCGATTGTCTGACTATCCGTAAAGTAAAGATCCAACGCAGGCTGATAGTCTTTGGCGGCGGGGTCCACTCCAATCAAATGCTGGAAAATTTCGCCGGTCAACCGGTTGCGCTTGGCGCCAACACGCAGCTGGGTTCCGACCGTATCGAAATCATACCCTGGCATGAACTCATCATTGGCGATCTGCCAACTCGCATTGGGCTGATCTTCACCCGCCGCACCCAGTCCGGCATACGCTTCGAGACTACCGCGGTAGAGCATGCGCACATCGTTACCACCCGCAAGAAGACTTGAAAGACGGCTGGTCTCTTCCGTGTAGTACTTTTCGTAGAGCGAAACCGGCGCGCGCGCGTACTGGTAGAATGGCACAACACGGTTTTCTTCGTTGGGGGGAGCCCCATTCCACGCCTCTATATTCCAAAGCGCCGGAGGGACATAAACCGGCGTTCCATCCGGAAGTGCCGGCGGCACCGCCAACGTCGGCACCGCAGTCCATTCACTATAGGCAGTCGGCCCCTGCTGCACGAGCCGGTTATAGGCCTGGCCCCCGAAAAGCAGGCCTTGGCTGGGCAGATTTACCATCACCGGCCCTGTCTTGGGATTGATGATTTGCTTGAGTTGCCAAATCGCACCTTCAAAACCGCTGGGACCCCCTGCTTCACCCGGATCCCAAATGCCATTGTGGTTTGTGTCATCGCGCCAATTGCGTTTGTACAGCATGGAGATCTCGGGCTGGAAACTCGTCGACATGTTACTGCGGCGCATGCGTTTGACATAAAGCGTATCGGGATCAAGATACGTCGATTCAAAATCAAAACCGGCCAGATCCAGTGATTGCTGGTTGGC
Source organism: uncultured bacterium (assembly GCA_964393875.1). Classification (GTDB taxonomy): domain Bacteria; phylum Omnitrophota; class Omnitrophia; order Omnitrophales; family Aquincolibacteriaceae; genus JAHFHB01. The sequence continues at coordinate 13,303 of CAYMUZ010000199.1, forward strand.
TTGATTGTTGAGTCCGGTACCAGACAAAGCACCGGTATCCGGGTTAAAAGCCAGCCGCATCGCATGGTTTCTGCGGAAGGTCACATCGCACGGGCCTGTCGGAACAGACGTGCAGGCCAGTAGGTCATTTTGCTCTTGCTGTTGATTGTTACGCACGATTTCAAACACCCCGTCTGCACGCATGCGTACATGCGTGTATTTTTGGTACGTATCTCGCAAAGCCAGATCCGCTTCGGCCATGGAGTCGCGAATCTGGGTATCGTTGCCCACCAAACGGCCGTTCTCATAGTACATGCGCTGGGTCACATCGCGGTAGGCCGCGCCATATTCTGTCTTGTACGGCGGCATTTGACGTTCTGAGAACAGTTCCACCATCTTGATGGGTTCCCCGCTGATATCGCGTTTGAGGCGGCCGGTCGCCGGGTCACGGTCGTAATCAAACCAATGAATGGCGGGGCTGATTGTCGCGGCCTGTTCTGTGCTTGTCAGCAGTGTGCTGGCCAAGTCCGGAGCGTTGAACCACCACGCAAAGGCTGGGTTTGTTAACACATCAGGCCGTGCCAGGTAGCGGAGGTCTGCCCGGCCCTGCATAAATTGATCCACGGTCACCACCTGCTGTGTCATCGTCGCGGTGTTCCAGACGCGGATATCCTGATAGATTCCGGTCTTGAGCGCCGGGCTGCCCTTTTCCATATGGGCCGCAAAGTCAATAAACGCCAGGCGCTCCCCCTCTGCGCCGAGCACCGTGATATTGCGATTGGCATCGAGCACGTACGTCTCAAGCGGCTGACCGCTGCGCACATCCGTCATCACCTCGCCGGTGACCGGGTCGCGGCGGTAGAAATAACGGGTCACGTTGCCAAAAGCATCGATGGCTTTGAGACGGCGTCCTTCCGAATCGGTATAGCTGGCCGTCCCATCGGAGGTGGCCACAAAGTTAGTATTGTTGCGAGTCTGCAGCAGCGCGTTCGTCACGTGTTCCGACTCGAAAACACGCGGCACAATCTCATTGCGGCGCAAAATCAATGTGCCGCGATCCCCGTCTCGGCGAATATCGAGGGTGTACTTGCGCACATCAATGCGGCCGTTGCCATTTAAATCTTCCTCAAGATCGAGCATCAGGTTGCCATTGATGTCTTCACCCACATCGAGCAACCCGTTGTGATTGATATCTTCGGTGGGCCGCAAGAGATCATTGCCGTTGGGAAAACCTAACTCGGGCCGGTCTTCGTCGTAGGTAAATGTCCCCAAGCTCGCCACACTCCCCATAAATTCACCTGTGCGAACATCCGTGACATCACAGCCGCCCGCGGCATTGATATGGCAGTTAAAGCGTGACTGCCGGGCATTTTCCCACAGATAGCTGAATTCGAAATCCTGACCCCAGATAAAATAGAAACTCTGCTCTTCCTGCAGGGTTTCAAGCCGGGCCCCCGCCTGCATCAACGAAACCACTTCATCGCCTTCCAGCACAAGCGTTCCGTGATTCCCGTTACGAATGATTCTCACGCGGTAGCTCTTTTTATCAATGGCAGCGTTGCCATTTTCGTCTTCACCCGGGTCAAGCTTCAGGTTGCCGTTGGTATCTTCACCCACCTGCAAGGCGTTATCGCCATTAGTGTCCTCACTGGCGTCAAGAATGCCATTGCCATTCTTGTCTTCGGTAAAGGCTGTAAAAATTCCACCGTTAGTCAGGGTGGTGAGCACTGCGCCCGTCACAGGGTCAGAGACATCGCAGCCATTAGCCGCATTGATATGACATTTAAAAATCATGTCTTTATTGTTCCTGCCGCGCACGGTGAAGATAAAATCTTTCCCCCAATCAAAGTTGACGGTCTCAGAATAAAGCGCCTCGGTAAAGGTATGCGCGATGCCGTCATTTTCAAGAGTGCCAACAATTTTTTCCTGACCACGTACTTTGGCGTACTCGGTGCGAATCGTCTCGGCAGGAGCGCCAGACTTGGGTGTGAATCGCGTGGTCATGGTGTAATCGACGCCGCCATCCAGACGGTAAAAGTAACTTGTCAAAGAGCCCAGCGAGTAACTTCTGAGAATGCTCATGTCCACCAGCGAAACATTGAAGGGATTCGTTCCCCCTTGAGTCAAATCCATATAGAGGTCAATCGTCCCGTTGCCGTTGGTATCTTCGCCTGCATCCAAAAACCCGTTACCATTCGTATCTTCGGTGACGTCTTGAATGCGCTGGGTCTCGCGCGGCTCGAACTGCCAGGTCTGCGTGACTCGCTCAGACTGGCGTGCTCCGTCCAAAAGGGTACGAGCGGCAAGACTGAACGACCCGTTGGTGAGAATGCCGCTCAAGTCGCCTTTTTCCGTGAGGATGAGGTTCACAACCGCCGCATAAAGAGGAAGTGCCGCAGGATCTGACGGCCGTAAAAGCACCTGCTCACGCACGGCACCGGTCTCATCGGTAGCAAACAAGGTCACCGAATCTACCCGCATGTCATCCGGCGGACAGGTCGCAAGACCACACGCTGGGTTAAACCGTTTCATCGTAATGCGGGCAAACGGCGTCTCGATCTGATCCTGACCGCGCTGAAGAGTAATCGACTTTTGCACCGTGCCATCTTCAAAATATTGCACTTCGCCCATCACATCGAGATCGCGCGAATCACCGCCCAGTTCATCACCATCGTAATCGGGATAGAGAGCGCCCACGTTGGCGAGATTCAAGAATGATGCGAAAGGATCGCGGCGCCCTGCCACCTGAGTGTCATTATCCGAGGTTAGTTTTTTGTAGTAATAGCGCTGTTCGATTTCGAGATAAGCATTGGCCATCGCCGCGTTCGGCGCCGAATCAAGGCCGGGAATGCCGATGGGCGTGGTCGCCGAGAGATTCAGAAGCGTATCCAGCAAACGATAGCGGCGGTTCATCTGAATGCGTTCATAATTTTGCTGTCCGGAATAGCGCGAATCGGTCAGGCGGGTCAATCCCGTAATGCCGTTGGGCGTGCGGACTTCTTCATACGTCAGCGACTGACCCTGCGTGCGCGCCTGCCGGTCTTTGTCGTAATACGAATACTGCAGCTGTGCAAAGTTGCGTGAATCAGCCGGGGTCACGGCCGTCCAGTTATAAGGCGTCGGCGTAACGGGGTTGATATAGCTATCGACACGCACATCCTGACCGATCGGCTTGCGCGGATCCGGCGGCAGAGCCGGGTCTTGATAATAAATTCGGCCCGTGATGTTAAGACTGCTTCCATTGAGAGAATCTACGTGATGCTGGGTTTTGGCCTCGGGATGATAAAAGTAGAAAGAGGCATCCTGAGCCTTGCCGTCGTGATAGCGCACAATTCTTGAAATCACCGGACCGCTCGCAGGATTAAAGTAGCCGGTCTGGCTCAAGAGTTCATTCGCCCATCCTGTTTCACGCGTGCCCACAAGCTGGTAGGTTTCGGTCATATAAAGTGCGCCGAACTGTTTAGCACCGAACTGCGTCGACTGCTGCAGCAAGTAGTTGGAAAAATTCACATTGTCGATCATGCGCGCCATCAATCCACCGGCAGAAATGCGGATGGTGTCAAAGACGGTCTGATCCATCTGAATATTACCGGTCAGCCAGCCCTGGTAGTTATTAAGTGTTCTGATCAAATTCTGGAACGGCGTCTGAACTGCGGTTTGAAGGAGCGTTATCTGAGCCGCAAGCGCCGTATCCACATCGTTGGCCAGCGACGAAGCCGTCAGTTGGTTGCGAATTTCAGTGATCGCACCGGTGAAGCGGCGAATTTGATCCATCTCACGGAAGGTATTAAAGAGTGTCTGGCTGAGATGGCTAAACCCACGATAAAAATCAGTCAGATCGTTCAGCCGAGCAAGACGCTCCGTCACAAATTTCGCTTTGATACGCAAAAGCTCTTTGACGCGTTCATCAGCCGCCGCTGGAATCGCCACTGCCGTCAGTTGTTGAAGCTCTGCTGCGCGGCGTTCGATGGCTAAAAACGCCATGCGCTGGGCCGCAGGCAGAAGGTGCTGAATATCCACCAAAATAGCCGTGACCTGATTCATCGGCGTGTCGGACTTGATCAGCGCAAGCAGTGCCTGCATCGTCTCGAAGGAACCCTGTGTGAGCGCTTCCGCGTCGAGTTTGATATCAAAACCGGTTTCCAGGAGTGACTGCGGCACGTTGTAAAGCGTAATCGCAGTGGCGGCCGTCGTGACTTTATCAATCTGCGCCTTCACCGCCTTGTAATGAAATTCCTCAATCGCTCTTTTGGCCAGCGCGCCAAGGATGCGCGTGGAATCGCTGATGATCTTTTTATTATCTTCCAGCGGCTCACGAGCCAGCCGGTCATACTGTTTCGACAGTTTCACCCGACTGATCGAATTTTCATTCATCTTTGTGATTTTTTCGAGCGGAGTATCCACAGTGTCATTCACCGTCACAGTGCCGCCCGCACCGGTGACACCAAAATCGTAGGGATTGGCCGCACTGTGCAGCGGATCCCCCTGCACCGTGCGCAAAATTCTTTCCAAAAGCAGCTGCAGAAGCCCGGGTTCACAGTTCGCCGGACTGACGCAGGAACTGCTAGACGGATTCAAATAGATCTTCATTTCACTAGCCATGGCATCGAGCCGTGTTTTAAAGCCGGTCTGGATTTTATCCGCTTCATTTTTCACCACCCAAGAAGAGTTCTGCGTCGACAGCGACAGGCTTTTTGAAAATGCCGCCGTACGGTCAGACTCTTTCTTAAGCCGGCTAAGCGCTTCAAGCCCTTCGGTGTAGTTGACATAACTCTGCGCCAGATCCATGACGTGCGCAATGGCGCCCATAGGCACCACGGCATCGCGCGACATCTGTAGGAGAGCATCGTAGCGTTTCTGAAGATCATTCCGCTTTTGCAAGGCAGCTTGAGATTCCTTTTGCGCCTGCAAAAGTTCATCGCGAAGCACCGCTCGGCGGGTCTTGGCATAGACGGGTTTATAAATAATCTGGATCACGCCGCTGACCGTGATGGTTTCAGGCGTCACACCCACCTGTTCAAGCTCGGCTTTGGGATTGGTCCGTATGAGGTCTTCAACCGTGGCCGCATCGGCTGTGACCGGGGGATACTCCCAGTGCGGGCTCGGAAGAAGAACCCAGACCTGTTTTGTCACCAGGGCTTTCTCTTGAGCGGCCGTGTGGGCAATCAAAGTTTTATCAAAAAGCTCGCGGGCACGATTTTTCTCATCGATGGCCTGAGACAGTTTCGCCTGTAATTCCGACTCGCCGCTGTCGCGGATAAAAATAAAGAGCTCGTCGCGCAAACGCTGAATTTTGGCTTGAAGGTCACTCATCGTCAAACGCATATTTTCAAGCGCAGAGCCCTTGGCCACCAAATTGACCCACCTCACTTGAAGGGCTGTGCGGTTTGCATCATTCGACACGGTTTCATACACGACTTTGGCTCTCTGATAGGCGCCCAGAGCGGTGTCGTAATCGGTGTTAGAAGTCTGCAAAGTGGCACGCGTCGTGACCTCAAGCGCAAGGGCCGCAATAAGATCGTTTTCGAGCTGGGTGCGTTTGGCCGCGATCGTCACCAACTCATTTGTGTATTCGGTCACCTTGAGCTGTGCCCGGTCAGACTGCAATTGATATTTTTCAAGTTCAAACTTGAGCTCGGCTGGTTTTTTGGCCAGATCTTTGAGATAATTACGCAGGCGAACTTCGGTTTCTTTTTCAAGCCGCTTACGCTGTTTTTCTTCTTCCACCGCCTGAAAGTACTTCTCTTGAATATCCACGATGTATAAAAAGTTCGGGTCAAAGCGCTGGCTAATGGCCTCAAGCAGGGTCTGTGAAAGATTGATCGCCCCTTCTGAGGCAATCATTTGATCAAGAAAAATACCGGCACCGGCCGTTTCACGAGCCGCGTAGCGGATCAAGTCGGCCAGCATGCGCATCGAGAGCGAATCGCCGGCAACTTGCTTGTTGAGCATCAGTTCAAGCAATTTATTGGCGCCCGCGCTCATGGCCTTGGAACGATCAAAGAGATATTCGATATTCAATTGCGGCGTGGACAAGCGATTGAAAAATTTACGCAGGGCCTCGGCATTGATGCCGCCGATATTGCGGAATGCAAACGCCTGCTGAAGGCCTTCGCCGGCGGCCGCGTAAAGACCGCGCGCCAGGCCTGCCTGATCGATCAGTTTTTGCACTTGCACCACCACGTTGCTCAAATGGCTGTCGCCTTTGGCCGCGTCGCGGGTGAGCCGTGTATTAAACTTTCGAATTTGGCCTGCGTCGAGCAAAAGTTTCTTTTTGCTGCTGTCCGCTATCAGCATGGCAGCTTTAACATCGGAAGCGGCCACCGCTTCATCGCGTGAATTCTGTAGCGTTTCATGCGCCGCCAGCGCAGCATTGACACTGAGTTTTTGTTGTTCGACAAAACTGAGTGAAGAGGGCGGCGGTGGCGGGCCTGATGTCGGCGCTGGAGCGCCTACCTTCTTTATCCGTTCACGGTTTTCTTTAATCAAGGCTTCGACCCAGGCGCGCTTATACAGCCGCATGTTGGGAGTCGGCGTGCCGCCCACCGAGGCCGGTTTTCCGCCGATTCTCTGCATCGTCTGTTCAAGTTCGATGATCTTCATCTCAATACTTGAGATTTGACTGTCGGCCTCCGACATCTGGGTGCGCAATGCTGAAAGTTCATCCGTCAATTTGTCTACTTCAGCGGCAGCGGCGGCGCGCGCCGAAAGCAGGCCCGTGATCTCAAGTTGTGCCTGAGCGTACTCATTGGTCGTACGATCTGGGGCGGTGTCCAGATAGTTACGCAGATACAGCACAGAAAAATTTGCCAGCTCAAGCTTGCCGCGCGCAGGCAGAACGATTGTCCAATCGTAGTCGAGACCGACGAGAGTCGGGTCGGAGGAGGCCGTGATCGTCGCCCCGACTACCGGCGAGGTGCTCATGATCGTGGCCATAAAATAATTTTTTAAAGCTTCAAAATTTCCTTTGAGCTGATTCCAAAGCGGTCGGTTCGTCGTCGAGAGCCCATCCAACGTACTTTTCAAGCTCGATAGCTTGTCGGCCCCTGTAAAGCCGCTGAGAGCGTCCGGACAGTCCAGACCGCCGCAGAACCTATTCATCAAAACCAAACGTTTCGACGCGTAACCAGCCACGTCTTTTTCAAAATCAAAACCGAGATTTTTTGATACCGTCTCCCAGTTTGTTTGCAGAACCCCCGCTGTTTGACCTGAAAGGGTACTTCCAACGATATGCGCCGGGTTAAAGAGATTTATTTTATCGAGGCGCTTTTCTCTCTGCTGAATCAATTCGAGGTTTATGACCTTGAGTTGGTCGGTAATGGTGTCACGCGTCACGGTCAATTTATTCAGCGAGGCCTCAAGCCGGCGCTGGTCGGTCTCGACGGCGGCCAGCAGGGTCTCTTCGATTTCCGAACGGACCCTGGCTTTGCGTTCATTGTATTTGGCTTGCCCGGCCAAAGTTTCCTGTATGCCAACGTCGTTTTTGGCAGCGATCACAAGCGGACGACCCCCCACATATTGTGACTGCAGCGCTGCAACCCGCGCCGCGTCTTTATCCCGTTGGCGTTGTTCCCACTCCGGCGGCTTCGCCGGCGCATCCCAGGCTGTGGACCACCCCGCAGAGCCGTTCGGGGCGGCGAGATTCCAATCCTTATACAGCGCAACTCCGGTCGCGGCCCCCGGATCTGCATTGGGAATAACGGGCACTTGGAAAGCCCAGCCGTTATAAAGCGTCTTCAGCTTGTCCTTGAGTTCTTGCTGTCTCTGACGCAGATCGCTCAGTGTTGTGTGCAATATCCCTGCCGCATCCAGAGACGCAGTCCCGGTTGTAGTCGCGGGTTTAATCAACAGCATCAGTTTTTGAATCCGCGGATCTTTTTCACTCGTCACATACTTTGCCGCCTGCGCGGGATCGTAGAAATAGGGCGTAATTCCATCCCATGGATCTACCGCGGGAAAAGTGGTTAAGCCATCATCCGGGTTGAAATAAAAATTGATGGCTTGCCCAGGAGTGGTCACCGTGTTCTGGTTCGAACCCTTCAGAATGTCTTGAATTTCCTGCTCCACCGTTAATTTCGCCTTGGTCATTTCTTCGAGCTGGGCATCCACGCCCTTTAGCGCCTCTTCGACAAACGATTTACGCAAGTTAAAATCGCGCAGTGCCGCTTCTTCCTTGTAAAAATCGTACCAGGCAGTTTCCCTCGCTTTGCCCTGCGCCGGTGTTTCATCCGGAATATACAGGGACTCTCCATGCTGGCCCGTCATCGGCTTGCCATAGGAGTTACGGCGCAAACAATCGATTTCGCGGCCCGTATCGCGCGTACCCGCCGGACAATACGCTATAATCCCCGACTCGAACTGGACATCATAGCCATACGCAAAACTTGCGGCCATGTATTTGGCTTGACTTCTCGCGAGATTATTCTCCGCTGCTAGATTTGCAGGATCATCCACAAGACTCTTCTTCAAATTAGTGCGCAAAGTGCCAGTCGAATCTTTGTCCAAATTGTTCAACTCTCCCAAAATATTTGTGTAGTTTATCCACGCCTGCGCCTTAAGTCCGGTAGTAGGCGTGTTGATGCTCGTTAAGGCCGCCGTAACCACGTCGAGCCGCCGCTGAATACTCTGCACGGGATGCGCTGTACTGTCGCATTTATTCAACCATTCCGGAGAACCACACGTGACAGACGCTAATGTTCGTGCGTCTGTATAGGTGACAAAGCTTCCTCTGCGTTGAATCTCAAGCTCATTCACGTGTTCCTGCGCTGATTTCAAAATCTGATAAGCCCGGTCTTTATCCGCTTGAGAAAGATCATTATTGCTATTAGCTGCCAAGTAACTGAGAAGCAGAACTGAAACTTTCTGCAAAGCTTGTGCTATCTCGGCGTCACGGATGGCGGCCTCTTGCTCCAGCATCATTTTTTCGCGGGTCAACGCCACCTCGCGGTTTTGCAGGCTGAAATAATCTTGCCGTTTGCTGTCACCGATATCAAACACCCCGCGGATCATGTCGGGATCGGGCGCAGTCAGTTCGATATAACCGCCCTTTTCCTTGCTGCCGCTCAAGTTGACTTTGTACGATTTGCCGCCGTACTGCACACTGCCGCCATCGAGCATCAGCTGTCCGCCGGCACTGCAGAGCTTCTCAAGACAGAAAACCTTGAGTTCGGGGTCGTATCTGATTGCCACGTCTACTACCAGATTCAGCGCCCCATCGCCGTTTAAGTCTTCGCCAAGAGACACATCTAAAATACTGTTATTGTTCTTATCTTCACTGAGACCCGGAATGCGGATGACTGGGCCCCCAACCAGAGGCGGGAACGGGGTCGCAGGATCATAGTTGAAGATCGTCCGCAGGCTATTGGAAGCTCCCATCCAGAAAAGAGCCTCATCCAGCTTAGCCTGCACAATGGCCTCTTGAACCTTCACAGCCTGCTCC
>CAYMUZ010000200.1:0-4083 GCA_964393875.1 uncultured bacterium
TTTAATCGCTTTTATTGCAACGCTTCAACCCGCTCCGAGCTATGCCTCGCCGGATGCCGCAAAGCTTGCAGGCAAAGCGAGTGCCGCGGCCGAAGCAATCATGCGAATCGCCGTACCTGAACAGTACGGTAAGATCCAGGAAACTTATCAGGGCAGCAGCTCTCAAACCGTTGTTATTCTGCAAGACGCGCACTCCATTCCCGAAGCGCAAGCTCACTTGCGCGGACTCATTGATTTTTTTCAGAAAAAGGCCGGCATTGATTTGGTCGCGCTTGAGGGAGCTGAGGGTCCACTCGACACGCAAATCTTCAAAAGTTTTCCAGATCAGCCGCGGCTGAAGAAAGTTTTTAAAACCTATCAGGAAAAAGGGGAACTCTCCGGCGGTGTTGCCGCGGCGATTTTCAACAAGACTCCGGCTGTCTACGCCGGCATGGATGACTGGAATTTATACGAACAGGGAATCGGCTATTACCTGGAAGCTCAGCAGCACTCCGCTGAAATTTCAAAAGATCTCCAAACCTTAGCGGCGAACCTCGCGTTGGAGAAAAAGAGACTTTATCCCCAAGAGTTACTCGCGGCCGACCAGGCACTGGAAAATTTTCTATCCCATCAAGGTCAAGGCGGTTTTGTTGGCGCCCTCAAAGCCTTAGCGGCGATTCAGCGCCCCAAGGCGGATAGCGAGCTTGCGTTACTTTTGGAAGAAACCGAACACAATGCTCAGGCGGGGAAGGATTTCGAAGCCGGTATCCGGAGAAGTGCTGAAACACTTTTCAAAAAAATCTCTGTTTCAAACGACACTGCGAGGCTGACACTTTTCAATCGTAACTATCAGGATTTCAAAACCTCAGCAATTGCCCCCGAAACATTTGCGGCTTATCTTCAGACTCAGGCGAAAGATTTAAACGTCCCCATTTCATTTTCTCCAGAGCTTTTGCGTCAGATTGCTAACCAGAAAAAACTGCAGGCCATTGAAGGGACGCAGTTTTTCAGCCGGTTTGAGACCTATGCCCAGACGGTCAAAGCGGCATTGATTCAAAGTAAAGAGCTGTTTTTGCTTGATCAGGCGACGGGGCGTCTGCGCGGGCTTCAAAAAATGGCGCGCCTTGAGATGACCTTTGACGATTGGAAAAATTTCAAAGCGGCTCCGCAGGAGGGTGCAGATTCTGCGTGGACACCAGCAGAAAAAGAAATTCTGGGCCGCATGAATGTCCATCAAGATTTTTATAAAACCGCAGAGAAACGCGATGATATTTTCTTTCAAAAAATCTCAGGGTTGATGAAAAAATATGACCGTCAGGCTGTGATCGCAGTCGCCGGTGGTTTTCACGCCGAAGGCTTGATGCAGCAGTTCCGCAAAAAAGGAATTTCTTATGCGCTGGTCATGCCGGCGTTAAAACACATTCCCGAGCACAACCCTTATCAAGAGCACATGCAGGGCAATGTATCCTGGAAAAATTATTTCCGCGTTGAAAACGGCATGGTCAATCTTTATGACGCTTTTGTGCGTGCCGTGCGCGATCAGTTATTGAACCTAAGGGCGGGTTCTAAACCCGCCTTGATACTTCTCAAAGAATGGCACGACCAACTCATCCGTGATCTTGCCGCCAAGGGCCGCGTAACCGATTTGAAAAATTACACCCGTTTTCTGGATGAAGTCGCTTCAGAACCTGAAGACCCCATCATGGTGCAATGGAAAGCCAACATTCATAATTTTGTCAACGGCCTGCGGCGTCTTGAATCACAGGGAACTCTCAATGAAGCCGGAGTTTTAAATCTTTTAAAAATCGCGACAAGCATTCCTCTTACAGAAAGCCCCGTGCTTTTAACCAATCATTCTGTCCCCGCCCGTTATCTGGGCGGCGGCCCTTCGCTAAGAAATGTCGCTGCTTCCGAAGTGCGGGGGCGGGAATTGAATGCAATGCAGACGCGGGAAAGAGCAAGCCAAGGTGAAAAAGTTGTGTCCGAGCTGGCGGCGTCCACAATTAGCCAAATTTTTGCCCATTTATCGCGGGCAGAGGTTCGTACCGCCGCAACGGCTGAATCGACTGCTGCGATCAACCAGTTGATGGAAGCGATTCTTCTGGCGGATACGAGTTATAGGAGTGAGACCTTTATTCCTTTTCTTACAGAGATCGCCAATACGATACGCCGGATTTCATTCAATCCCCAGGATGTAGTGAAAATTGTCAGATCTTTATCTGCAGATGTACGGCGTTTTTATGATCAAGTTCCTAAAACTGATGAGATATTACGCACGCAGGAAAGCTTGGGAGCAAGTATTCTAAAAGAAACAGAAAAGCTAAAATCGAGACGCGTAGTGGTTAGATTGATTGACATCACAGCTGAGGGTGAGCGGGATGACCGAGGAGCCCGACTCGAATTCGATATTCCCGTGGATGATTTAAGTGCCACTGGAATTCAAACGGCAGTCAGCACAGCATTGAAGGGGGTGCCCTGGCTGAAAAATGCGGTATTTCTATTTCGGGATGAGTGGACTGACGACATAATGAATATCCTAGACTTCCTGGTGCTGCCTTCCGCTGACAGTGTCCGCTCCGAAGTGCGTGGATTGACCCCAAAACAGATAGGCTTGGGAAGTGCAGTTGCCGTAGCTCTTCTAACGGCAGGCAGCATCTGGTATGGGTTGTTTCAAAAGCCAGCGCCGGTTCATCAGGCCCTAGTGCAAATCAAAGAGGCGTCTTTGCGTCAAACTGAGGAGGCTGCCACTGATTTGACAAAACAGGTGGCCTCGCAATCCGAGAAAGATTTTGAAATTGATAGTTCGAAACAGTCTCTAACAGCTGGTTCTCAAGATTTCCTGCGCCGGCTGGTTTATCCTGTCAAAAGCCGGGTGGGACTAACCTTCAAACCCGGTGATATTTTGGTTTTAAAATTTTACAAAGAAGGACATTTGGATAACTATTGGCCCATAAAATCTCCGGTTGACCAAAAACAGACCCCGCTTCCCATTCAATTTCACTTTGATGGTTCTGAAATTGTAACGGCTTCGCTATCTCGCGAAACAAGAGAAGTTGAGATTGCAGTGCCGGCAGGTGCAAGCCGTCTCGATGCGATTAGTGTCGAAGTGGATATAGAAAGTATGAAGAGTAAGGTTTCCGTGGGCGGTGAAGAGATTCTCTCAAGTTATCCAAAATCCATTGAACTCAAGCGAAAGTCTACTTCGCCGCGGTCCGAAGTGCGGACGAATCGCAGAACTTTTTTAGGCGCTTTGGGGGCTGCGGGAGCATTTGGTTTTTTAAAAATACTCGCAGCCGAGCCGGCGGGTTCGAACCCGTTTGATTATGCCGACCTCGATGATAACGACGAAGGGTTTTTAACGGCAACTTTGAATCTTTTAAACAAATCCAAAAATATTAAGCTTGGCAGCAAAACGCCTCTCGTTGTTATTGTGGAGTATGAGAGGAAGCATTATAAAATTTTGTATCAGGATATACGCCGCAAATTTGTTTTTCAACGCTATCAGATTCTGGTGACGGATTTAGACACGGGCCTGAGCGGTCTTTCACATATGTCAGAGGAACAAAGGAGTCCAACATTCCTAAAGTTGGTGGCCCGATTAGAGGAGCTTCACGGGGGAAAGCCCATTCCGGAAGAGCCGCTGCCTGCCGACCCAGCGATTGTGTCTCAGCCGATTCTCAAAAGCACCGCTGAAAATCTTGACCAAGCCGGAAGGCTTTTAAACAACGACATCTCCTTTGAAACCACGCAAACCCTTAATGGATTCAAAGGACCCACGACGCTTGTGGGTACGGTCGTGCGTGGATCCGTAACGAAGACGCATTTTACGATCATTCAATCAGTACGGGATGGCCGGTTTCCAACAGCCATTACACTGGAAATAGCCGCTCTCAAGGGCCCTTTTGTCAATTGGGCGGGGATGAATACATGGTTGGCCAAACATTTAAGGGATGGAGACCGTGTAACGGTCAAATATTGGGACGAAGGCAAAGAGAAAAGTTTCACGGGAAGAGTGACTAGCTGGAAAGCCTCGGGGTACGGCCTTTTTCGTCTGATCGATGGGCGCAATTCTGCCCTGATCCCGTATACGAATGTTATCTCACT
>CAYMUZ010000201.1:0-4053 GCA_964393875.1 uncultured bacterium
TTTGAAATTTCAATCCATCGCGTCCGGGCTTCTTCTGAAAAATCATAGGGGTGCTCTCCGGTCGTCTTGCCGCGTTGCCCCGTGTCTGTTTTTTCTAACTTAAAAAGCGTTGACGGGACCTCCTCGAGTTTTCTCGTAAAATTTTCTCTTTTGCGCAAAATGAGTATCGAAAACTGTTTCGCCTTCATACGCCGTACTTCTTCGGCGATGCTGTTGCCCAAAGGCGAATGAGCGTAATACTCTTTGATTTCTTCAATCCACGCATCGGAAGCCTGGTGGGCAGCGCGCATGGGCGCGACCACCACGTCAAAACCAAGAAGTTTCAACGCTTCAAAATATTCAGCCCTCAAACGCCAAGATTGCGGGAGAGCGGTCACAAATTCCCCTTCAACATTCAGCGTGCGATTCACTTCTGCGAGCATAGCACGCGAGTCTTCTTGATCAAGATGATCCAAGATAAAACTAGCGGATAAAAGACCGAATCGGTTGTCTGCGAATCCCTCTTCACGGGGCATGGCCGTCACAGAACCAACCACGGAGCGATAATGTTCGCCGCGCGCGGCCTCGAAAGATGGAGGACGTGGCTGCTTTAAAATTTCAGACGCCCTGTCGAGTTCAACAAAGTTAAGTTGGGGAGAGGGAGCGATGCCGAGTTGATCCAAAGCTCTCGCCAATGCACCGCTGCCTGCCGCCAGATCGCCAACAACCAGGGGGGGGGTGTTTTGCTGAGTCAGTCGGGACTGTACGTATCGAGCAAGGGCCTGTGTTGCCAAAAATGAAGGATTGGCATTCAGCGTCATGCCGTGCATCGTCGCTTCCGCTTTTGCGCTTCCAAAGGGACTCCTTGCCCCAGCAGACTTTTTCGACTGACCCGCCGCCCGCCGGCGAAATACAAGCCCCCACAGCTGATTGCCGAAGCGGAAACCGCGTGCCATGCGCCGCAGATCGTCCAATTTAACCGCGTCCGCCAACTCAATTTTTTCGGCTTTGCGCCATTGGTCTCTCAGACCCAACACAAAGTCCCGGTTCTCGACAAACGGCTGAAAAAGCACGTCAAACTCGTCATCATAAGATTCCTGCCAGATCAGGTTTTCAAGGCTCTGCCAGGCCTCATCGGTAAACCAAGTAGTTTCAAGGCCGGGGTATTCCTTCAAGGCCGGATAAACACTAAGCAAGTCGCGATAAGTTTCATAAACCGGAAGAAAAATGTTAGACCATCGCCTAAAAATCGCGTCAAGATCCGCTTCAGCAGAATACAGCTCTCCCTCTTTTTCTTTTAAAGTCTCGTAATTTTGTATTGCCGGGAGATTGCCCGGCAAAACTTGACGAGGTTCACTGTAGAGGACCCGGCCTTGATCGTCCAGCGTCTGGATCCAAACAGCCTTCAAGGTGTCTCCGTCATAAGCCAGGCTAATCGCATGCGTCAGATCCTCTGTCGACCGGATCCTCTTTGTTTTCGGCCACTTTTGTCCCAAAGAAGGCTGCTGACTTTCAATAAACCATACGTCGCGTTCCTGCGTCCAAGACTTACTTATTTTTTCCCTCTCACGCGAATCCTGCTCCAAGAGCGGTGTATGGGTGCGGTTGAGCAGCGTCATGATCCGGAAGCGTGGCGTCACCTTCTCGATACCACTCCCCGCTTGCAGCAACAGTACGCGGTATTTTCGAATCAGCGCCAACATGGGCGCGGCGGACACAAAAATGTCTTTGTCACTTTTGAAATGATCGACCCTGGCACGCGGCAGTGATGTTTTTTTGGCGGCTCGGCCACTCCGGGGAATGGGCTTCGCGGATCTGGCATTTTTAGGACTATACTGTTTGACCAGTTCGCTCATCTTAGGTTTAGGAATGAGATGAATCTCTTTACCAACCCGGGCTTTGCTCACGCCCCCTAACTCTTCTCCTGGAGGAACGTCAAACGTGTGAATTTCTAGTTCGTTTTTTGGCAGTGGGGCCGCTTCATCGGCCACTTCACCCGTCTTTTTTAAAATCAAAACATAAAATCGCTGACTCTGCAGCTTCTCTTCAATCTCCAAAGCTTTTTTCGGATCTCCCGCCGCCCCCACACTCGCTGCGGTCTTCAACCGATATTCCGGCTCAAACTCATTAAAGGCGATGCCCTCCTCCTCACGCTTGAATCCATAATGCCCCTCAATTTGCTCAATGCCTTCTTCGCTCAAGCCTTTATTAGAGGGCAGCATCAGAATCATAATGCCACCTACTGCAAGCGCCTTGTTCCCCTCATACAGTTTATGCGCCAGCGCCTCACGGCTCGTGCGACCATGCTGTCCTTTGAGAGTAAAAACTTCATACAAAATGTCTTGAAGGCCATGCTGTTGGGCCATTTGGGCCATGGGCTGATCAAACCGCTCGGGATTCCACGAAAGATGATCACTCGCGTTGTCCAGCCTAGCGAGCCTGTTGATGGCACCCTTGGGTTGTGCATCTCGAAATTGTTTGGCCGGGATAATCTCCAGATCTACGGCCGCACTATGAACGAGAGAGACCGCGTCATTTTCAGCGCCTCGCTCAAAACCGCCGGAGGGCTGCTGAACTCCATACACTTCAGCGGCATAGCGGACGGCCCACTCCGCTGCCAC
Source organism: uncultured bacterium (assembly GCA_964393875.1). GTDB lineage: Bacteria > Omnitrophota > Omnitrophia > Omnitrophales > Aquincolibacteriaceae > JAHFHB01. The sequence continues at coordinate 2,601 of CAYMUZ010000201.1, forward strand.
CCTTGCCGGACTGCCATCTCTCAGTTCCAGAAAATTGCTGCCGTCGTATTGCGGCACGGGAACGCCAAGACGTTTCAAAATCTGCTCGTGCGTATTGCGAATTCCGCTGACCAACCCCTCATATAAAGTTAAAACCGGCGTCACCGTTGCGGCAAAACTTCCCGTGTCGCGTTCTGGGACAATCGCCGCAGAATCAGCCCTGGCAGCCTGAACCGCTGAAGCGGCTGAAAAAATATCCTCAGCATCCCAAAGTTCTCGTGCTAATTGCGTATGGATCTCCCCACGATTGTCTTCTGTCCCTTTGAGCAGTGCCGCTCGTTCCGGCCAATCCGTTCTTTTCACGCCTAAACCCTTGCCATAATCTTCCATCAGATTCATTGTGCGCCTCAAACTGTGCGAAAGATCGCGCGGCCGCTCCGCCAGATCCTTGATCCATGGGCGCAATCCCTGAATTAGGAATGTCTGAACAAAGGCTTCCAATCTTCCGATCCATTCGTCCTCGACATGAATTTCGTCATGCCTCAGCATTGCAGAATAGAAAAGGGCTCTGTCTAAAATCTCCTCCCGGATAACCGCATAGGAATCCAGCATTTTTTGTCGTTCCTTTTCAAAGTCATCCCCGGCCGGCGCAGCAGTATTGATAAGCTCATACGGCTGTAGTACATCCAGCCAGTTTTTAACAGTCCACACCGAATCAAATCTCCGCTTGTTGATCTTTTCAAGCACTGCCTCAGGATACTGAACTTCCATGGTTCCGTAACGGCGAATCGCCAATACACGTCCAGGATCGGAGGGGTCCAATTGAACAGTCAGTATTTTCCGGCCATCCTTGTCCAGAAAAGTTCTTTCACGGATGGGGATTTTTTTCCAGGTTTCAAGCCCTGATCCCTCGTCAAAGATCTCGACGGGTTCTTCGTCCCCTGTATCCATAGTCTGATGACGATCCACATAAATTTCATTGCCGTCCTGGTCATATCCATACGAATGCATTTTTGAAACGATCCCATCGCCAATATCCAATCCCACCACGGGACGATAAGAATCCCGTCCTTTTTTTTCCGCGTCATCGAAAACCGCGTCATCATAGAACACACGTTTAACGACGGTTTGATTGTGGACTGGGTTGCTAGTACGATCCAGCAGTTTCCACCAATCGGTGTCGGATGTCTTTTGCGCGTACTCCACATCCGTTTGGAGCATGGGGTGGTGATCTCCCACAATGTTGTGCGTCTCTTCCAACTCATGAATTTCCTCCACGCTGGTGACAACGTTTTGCGTCGGTTGTCTTTTAGCAGGCAGCTCCCCTTTCGGCGCTGGTGCCTGTTTAACAGCCGTGAAATGGATGATTCGAACTTGCATTTTTTGACCATTTTGTTTTCGAGAAATTTCTTTTGCGCCTGTCCTTGGAGGTTTTTTTTCTCTGCGGGTCTTTACCGCTTCCACCGAAGACGAC
>CAYMUZ010000202.1:0-5576 GCA_964393875.1 uncultured bacterium
GCTAACTTGTGATTTTCTTTGATGCGTTTAGTGATTATTTTTGCGGCTTCCTGCGCCAGTTCCACAGTCAACAGCACTTCCTGGCGGTGAGTGCCCTCAAACGCTCTTTCTGGCGTTTCAAACGTCAGTGCTTTGATGGAAATACCGCGAGCAATCATTCTCGACTTCAGTATGTCATGAATGTTTTTTAGCTTAAGGTCATCATCCGCAATGATTTTAATTTTATTCTCACCGCGCAAAAACTCTAGCGTGCTTTTGCTGTTTTTAAAATCAAAACGCGTTCGAATTTCCTTCAGGGTCTGATTGACGGCATTATCGGCTTCCTGCAGGTCAATCTGGGAAACGATATCAAACGAAAAAGATCCCACCATTTAGACCAGGGGTTGGAAACCTTTGGGAAGGCAATCCTTCAAATAGACTTGAAAGCGCGCGGATTCTTCGGCCGGGAGATTGACGAATTCAAGTCCCGTGTCGTAAAGCGTCTCGGCAGCAGACGCCTCTTTACGCGCAATGATCCAGACGACTCGTGCATCGCATTCGATGGGAGGCGCATTGTTCGTGAGATTCAAGCGAATGTGGCATGTGCTGAAACGCTCCAGGGGCTGGTTTTGGATCAAAGAAACACCTCCAATACCTGCATTGTCTGTAGTCGCCGCAATTGCCGATGAACGGCCGCCCTGGAGAACACTGATCTGAATCGATAATTTTAAGCGGGGAAACTTACGCTGGTTAAAGCCATCCCACATAAAAATCAGCTAAGCGTGCGGATGAACGCATCGTTGAAAGAGCGCGCAACGTCTGATTTTTTAAAATTAGACAGCGTCTCTTGAGCGCTTTTAAACGTCTCAAAACGTCCAAGAAAAACGGAATAGTAGGTCTTTCCGCTAGACCGTGTGAGTCCCTTGACAAAAGCGCTGATATGTATTTTCCGCACATCGACACGCAGCTGATTCGCATCATCTTCAATCACATAGGTTGCGACCTGAATCACGAATTTTCCCTTGCCCTCTGACCTTAGAGCGGGCTTCTGCTCTTTGGGAGAAACCGTTTCCGCAGCAGGCTCAGTTTGCACCTGCTGCTGAGCTATAGACTCCGATTCAGGCAAAACTTGATCCACTGCGGCAGGGGCAGTTTTAACAGACGGTTCTTCGGTCACTGCTTGTAAAACGACCTTCTTCTGAATTTTTATTTTTTTTGCCATCGCAGCCGGTCTGTGCACACGGGCTTCCTTCATCGCCTGTTCACGCCGGACATTCAGCACGTGCACCGAGAAAAGAAGCGCGAGCAAAGCGGCTATTCCGAAAGACCATGAAATCAAGGCTCGGGCGCGTTCACTGCTCGGGTTCAGACTCTCGATCACACGCAGAAAATTTCTGGGCATAGGCGAAACAGTCTCGGCCAATCCAACAAAAAAAGATCGCAGTCCGCCTACCCAATCGAACTTTGGGAGACTCAGCTGAATCATCGGCTTTTTCTCAAGAGTGCTCCGATTGGGCGAATACTTGCTATTCTCACGCGCAGAACCTACCACGTGGCGTTCAGGGGCTTGAAATCGCGTTTTGAACTCAAGAGGTCTGGGAGCTGACCGAACCTCTTTCGACTCCACGGGCATCTCCACATCAGACACCTCTGAAGGCTCTTCCTGCACATTCGTAGTGGCAGATTCAAAAAGATCGACTGACTTTTTCTCCATTATTTTTGCGGGAACATGCTTGGAGACACCCTGAATCTCTTCTTCCTCAAAAGCCACGGACGCACCGCCCGCTTTAGAATCCATCGAAGGCGATCTGAACCGCCCGTAGAGTTTCTCTTGAATATCCCGTTCAGACAGCGCTGAAACACCGCCTGATTTATGCGACTTCTTAATTGCAAACATGATTAAATCCCCCTCAAAACTTGAATTTTTTCTACCTGACTGCGCTACTGAATACCACTACTTCCTGGCCAAACCCGCCGGAGATAAAAGAGACAATGAAAATTTTAGCAGTTCAATCATTCCCAAATTCAGCCTGGCACGCTGAACAAATCCAGATTTCTGGCAGATGCTATTGGCGCCGGTCATCTTCGAGGTTGTTTTGAAAACAACCTCTTCATAACCAACGTTACGGCAAAAGGACAGCGCAGAATCAATCAGCTTACTGCCAATTTTTCGGCCACGCTGTTCCGGAGCAACAAAAAGACGCCGTAAAAGGGCCACACGCTCGTCTTCTTTTTTAATCGCCACGGTGCCGATAACGCGAGTTCCGTCAAGAGCCACAAAAAAAGCCTCGCCCAACGCACCGTAAGACTTCCCCGGGTGGTCAAGATCGTCTGTCGGATAAGCGCCGACGGCATCTCCGAATTCCTGTTCCATAATCCGGACGATGAGGGCTTTCACTTGCTCGTGATGCTCTGGTTTGTAGCGAACGACTTTTGGGATCATAGAGATCAGGCTATTTTTTTGCTGCGGGTTTTGCTGTAGATTTAGCAGCCGGTGCGGCTGCTTTACCCACCGCTTTTGGATCTGCCGCTGCACCGGCAACCTTTTCCTTCGCAGCCGCTTTCTTGACCTTGATTTTCATTGATTTAATTTTTGGAAGACAGAATACGGAACGATTCTCCGTCCAACGCTTTTCTTCCTGCATACGCTTAATTCGTTCAACACGCGTCAGTACATTTCTGTGCTTAGCGCCAACGCTGTCGACCTTAAGACTGCGGTGCTGAGACATGAGGATCGTGCTCCTTATAATTTAATTCGGGTGAAATATGCTCAGATTATACGCCGCTTTAAATACTTTGGCCAGATGAAAAATGAAAGCAAAAAATTTAGGCAGGAACGACGCGAACGTAGGCGTCCTTGGGGATAACTCCCTTGGTTTTCATTTCGCTTAACCGGCGGCTAGCCAGCTTGCGGTCTTCATATTCGTGGATGCAGACCTGATAAAAGGACCCGCTCGAAAGCACAAAACCGTCCATCCCGCGGGAAACAAGCGTTTGGACACTTCTCTCGGCGATTTCTTGCGCCTTGTAGGTCGCAATCTGAATCGTGTAGCCCCCATGCGGACGTTTCAACGCCCTTGTTGTCACGTGCTCACTTCTGCTTTCCGAATAAGATTCAGCGTGTAAAGTTTCCGTGAGGGTTCGGCCAGCCGGAGCAACCTCGATTTCTGAGGCCTCGACCGCTTTACGCAGCTGAGCTACAGAGGGAGGGGGCGGGTCAGAAAGCGCAACAGCCGGTAATTCCACCCGTTTCGATACTTTCACGACTCTTTTGTCTTTAAACGCCATTTGGCGGCCGCACTCCACGCCGGCCCCGTATAAAAGAGCACCCCCAACACCCATCGCGATCAACCCGACAAACAGTTGATCTAACCGTAAAATGATGTGCTTTTGATCCAAAAAAGAAAATCGTGCGGGCCTCTGAGGAGCCTGTGGAATTTCCGCGGATTTAGCGCGGCTCGATTCAAAAAGGTCTGCCTGCATTTTAACTGCCTCCGTGAAAGAGTTTACGGCACATTTCTGTGAAGACATAAGCGCTTGGCTTGATCTTCCGCTCTTGAATACCCGGGCCGGCATACACTAAGCCGAATTTAGGGCCATAGCCTTTATCCCATTCAAAATTATCCAACAGCGACCAGTAAAAATATCCCAGAATGGGAACGCCTTGGCGCGCGGCCAGCGCCGTATATTGCAGATGACTCGTCATGTAGCGACGGCGCTGATCGTCAGAATCAGTGGCAATCCCATTTTCAGTGACGACAAGCGGCTTTCCATACGATTGCAAAGCGATCAGCTGCTGGTAAAGGCCCTCAGGCCGCACCTCCCAACCCATTTGGGTCGTCTCAAGAATTTCGCTCTGGTGGTGCCTCTTGTCGCAAATTTCCCCGAAAGGGTCTTTGGCACTCGGCCGGTCAAACCGGATAAAATCACGAAAATAGTAATTAACCCCGATAAAATCCAAACTGTCACGGACGGGTAGAAACTCCAGGTAGAAACCCGGAAAAAAAAGAAAACCATTGGTGAGGGCTTGAAGACAAAGGTGATTAAAAAACCAATCGCGAATGGCCGTCATGATGCGGTCTTTTTTAGAATTTTTCCGGCAGGGATCAAACTGAATCACATGTTTGGCGATCGAAACCATCGGGCTCCCAAGCCGGTTGTCTGCGTAGTGCCGATGAATGACGCGGTACGCTTCAACATGGCCCAAAATTAAACTGCGCAGCACCCGCATGCTGGCCGTAATCGACTGCACTCCCGGAGGCCAGGCGCCTTCACAGTAACTTTTGTAGATGTACACCATCGGCTCATTGATTGTGATCCAAAAACAAACCTGCTCGCCCAGATATTCCACTGTTTTTTTTGCAAAGCGGCCGAAATAAAAAACAGCTTGATCGGATTCCCAACCACCTTTTTTGGCAAACCAATCGGGATTCGTAAAGTGATGCAAAGTCACGAAGGGCTCAATGCCCCGCGCTCGTAGCTCCAGCAGAAAAGTGCGGTAGTGTTCCAGCGCCTCGATATTCCAATCCCCTTCGACAGGCTCAATACGGCTCCACTCGACGGAAAAGCGGTGGGCATTGTGACCAAGAGTTGCGGCAAGGGCAGCATCTTCGCGAAACCGCTCATAATGTCCGCACGCCGGTCCGGACGGCGCGACACGACCTGCGACCTCCCAGCTCCACCAGTCGTTAAAACGGTTATTTCCTTCCACCTGATGCGCGGAAGTCGCGGCGCCAAAGAAAAAAGAGGAATTTAAATTCTGCATGGTGAAAATTATCGTCTCTTCAGCGTGCCAGCTTGACGCGCTGAGGCGGCCACCAGATCAAAAATGCACGCCCCACCATATTTTTTTGGGGAACAAACCCCCAGTTTCGTCCGTCCGAAGACTGCGCTGAATTGTCGCCTAACGCAAAGTACTGCCCCGCAGGCACTTCAAAAACCTGACCGTGTTTGCCGAGCTGCCAATCATCACGGTTGTAGTAATAATGGTCAGCGAAAGGCGCATCGTCGACCACACGGCTGTTCAACACTAGTTTGCCGTCACGAATCTCTATTTTATCGCCCGGCAACCCCACCAATCTCTTGACGAAATCCTTTTTAGGATCGAGGGGGTATTTAAAAACGATGATGTCGCCCCGTTTCGGTTGGTGGAAACGGTAGGAGATCTTGTCCACAAAAATCCGATCCCCTTCCAAAAACGTCGGCCGCATGGATCCCGTCGGAATTTTATAGGGTCCCAGCAAGAAGGTGCGGATGATCATGGCCAGTACCGCGGCCACCACAAACGGTTCACCCCAGTCTTTCCACTTTTGATTCAGCCATTCCTTGCGTTGTGTTTTAAAAAAATGCCATTCCTGCGCAATGTCGCGCCGATAAATGACAAGCAACACCAGGACCCCTACCGGTAAAAAAAATCTTAGATCCATCTCAAAATCCTTCCCGGGCATTTGCGTGCCAAAGTCTGTTTATTCATCCACTCGCAAAATAGTAATGAACGCTTCCTGGGGAATTTCAACCGTGCCAATTTGCTTCATGCGCTTCTTCCCCTCTTTCTGACGCTCCAGGAGTTTGCGCTTGCGTGAAATATCACCGCCATA
>CAYMUZ010000203.1:0-5009 GCA_964393875.1 uncultured bacterium
TTAACGCCAACACAGTTTTTTCGGTCTTTTGTATTAAGCCGATTACCTTCCGTCCTTCACCGTGCTTATCTTAATGACGTCTTGTTCCCGTCCCGCCGGCGTGTTTATGAGCAGACTTATAGGTATTATCAAAGTGTGCGCACGACTTTGATTGAAAACAAAGGGGCGCGTTTAATCAATGCGAGGGAAGGAGGGTTCAAGTGCGGTCTTCAACGGGTGCCCGCAGAACACTATGTTCTGAGCGATCAAAGCCGTTATTATCTTGAAAAAATCCTGCAACGGGCGCGCTCGAGCGGCATTCGTGTTTTTTATGTGAGTGCGCCTTTTGCAGGCACGTGTTTTTCACAGTTAGAAAAGACTCAGATTGAATCAATGAACCGTCAGCTCCTTCAGGATTTTCCTGAGATGACACCTCTGCAACCCGTTATGCTCGATTACCAAGGGGACCATTTTTCGAACACGGCCTTTCATCTGAACAAGGCGAATGCAATCGATTTTACCCGGTTGATTGCTGAAAAAATGAAGACGGTGTTGGCTCGAAAAGAATCAGAGGGCTCTGGGGAACGGCTGTGATAGCATAACACCATGACTAAAGAGGCCATTCAAAACACGTCTGATTTCACGGCCAGTTCCGTAGAACGTTTCAGCTTTTCAGCGAGAGTCGTTGTGTCCGTCATCATCCCACATTTTTATGCCAATCGCCGGGAGAATGTTCTTCTAATGGTGGAGTGGTTACGCCGCCAAACCTATCAAAACATCGAAGTGTTGATTGTGCACGGTGTTTCTCCACAGGGAAAGGCCATTAATACCGGTGCCCAGGCCGCGGCCGGAAAAATTCTAGTGGTGTTTGATGATGATTCGCAGATGGATCGTACCGACATCCTCGAGAATCTTGTGCGAGTGGTTGAGAAGAATCCCGATGTGGGGATGGCGGGGGCGTCTATCATCAGTCCGGAGGGATTGAACCGCTTTCAAGAGGCGGCCGCGAAACAGTTCCCGCGCTTTCATATGCCCGTGGTTGATAGAATCACGGATAGCGATATGCCTTGCCACGGCTGTGTAGCTTTTCCGCGCGACGTCTTTGAAAAAGTCGGCAGGGAACGCGACGATATCTTGCGGGGCTTGGATCCCGATCTGCGCGTGCGCATTCGCCGGGCGGGTTATCGCGTGGTGCTTGTGCCCAAAACGTGGGTGTACCATCCGTTTCCGGCAACCCTTCAAAAATTTATCAGGCTTTTTTACCGCAACGGTTATGGCTCTTCGTATATTCAAACTTTTCATCCGGAGATCAATTACGATACGGATGAGGCGACGGATTCCAGTCAGTTCGTCCCCAAGCACTCTTTGGCCTTTCGTGTGGTGCGTTTTTTGATGAGGCTGTTAAAAAGTCTTGTTCGTCTGCAATGGATTCGTCTGCTTGGCTATAGTGTTTATCTTTTTGGTTATGCGCATGGATTTTTTAAATTTCAATGGATGCGCTTGAGTGGACAACGCATTCAGCTTTAACCATGACTCGTAAAATTATTTTTGTAGGGCTCGGCCAGATCGCGCGTCGGCACATTACGATTCTACAGCAGCATTTCCCCTGTGAGATTTTCGCGTTGCGAACGTTGGGCAAAACCCCTTGTGACATTCCGGGCGTGCACGAACTTCACCACTGGGACGAAGTCAGCCAGCATGCTTTTGAGGCGGCGTTTATTACGAGCGCCACTTTTCTCCATATTCCCCAGGCGATCGAGTGCGCCTGCCGGGGGATTCCGCTTTTCATCGAAAAGCCGCTCGGCAGTTCGCTGGAGCGGCTCGACAACCTGCTTCTGGAAGTTGAAACGCGCAGACTATCCACGTTTGTGGCATACCCCTTACGGTTCCATCCGCTTGTCCTGAAGCTGAAGAGGCTTTTGGAGGGGAAACGAATTTTGCACGCGCGCATGATTTTTGGCGGGTATATGCCAAATTGGCGAACCAAGAGAAATTACCGCCGCAGCTATACGGTTTTTCACGAACAGGGCGGTGGCGTGATTCTGGAATGTTCGCATGAACTCGATCTCGCGGCTTTTCTTTTCGGTCCGCTCCAACATATTGCCGGGCGAGCCGGCCGGGTTTCGGGGCTTACGGAAGATGCCGAGGATTACACGGACATTCTGCTTACGCATGAGCGGATCGCGGCCACGGTGCATCTGAATTTTTTTAGCCGGGTCACGGAAAGAGTTGTGACCGTTGAGACCGATGAGAAAACGTACCGGTTGGATTTGAAACAGGGTGTCCTTCAGTGGGGCAGCGAGGGGGTGCTGGAAGAAGATCGCTATATTGGGGATCGTGATACGATGTATGTCGAGCAACTGAAGTATTTCTTCGCGAATCTCGGTCAGTCGCGGATGATGAACGATGTTTTTGAAGCCGCCCCCCTTTTTGAAAAGGTACTTGCTTTTCGCGACCATTGTTATGAACCCTAGTCTCAAGAGGTCGACAGTGCGACGACGACTCATAAGTATTTTGATTGGGTTCTTGCTTAGTTTATTCCTCTTCTGCGGTGCCGAATGGATCCAACGATTCCGCCATCCTCAGACGGAAAGTGATTCCGAGTTTAACTCTGCAGGTTTCCGCGGTCCGGAGTTGATGACGCCTAAACCCGAAGGCCGAACCCGGATTTTTTTTATGGGAGCTTCGACCGTGTATGGCGTTTCATTGCCTCTAGAAAAAACATTCCCTTTTTTGACCGGTAAATTGCTGAAGCAGTTTGCCCCGCAGTTGGATATTGAGGCTGTCAATGCGGGGCGGCCTGGTACCACAATGCCAGGAATTTTACAAAGGCTCAAGTACTCAGGGGGGTATGCGCCTGATGTTGTTGTGGTCATGACAGGCTATAATGATGCGGCAATGGTCTACACGAACCAGGTTAAAGCGAGTGGTGCAGGTACGATTGTGCTTGAGCCCTGGTATTTTAAAGTCCATATTTTTTTGCGACGTCATAGCGTTCTTTATACATCGATCAATCAAAAAATATCGCTGTTGCTCTATAAAACCCCGCGCTATGAAATGCCATGGGCGAATCGCTCGCGCCAAAAAAAAATCCTGAATAGCAGAGCGTGGTTTGAGAAGTATCCAACTCAGTTTGCAGCCAACCTTGTTCATTTAAACGAATGGTGCCAATCGCAGGGCATCCAGCTTATTCTGGTGGAGCCGCCTCTCCGCCACGGTCTTGAGAGGGATCAGCCTCTTTTTGTTGAAGCCTTAAAGGCTATAATTCGTCAGCTTCAAGAAGTCAGTCGTACCCGCCATATTCCTTTGTGCAGAGTTCAGGATCAATTTTCAGAGTCGGAGGCTAATCAAGATTTTTTAGATGACGTCCATTTTAGCGCGCGTGGTCATGAAAAAATGGCGGGGATCTTGGCAGAATTTCTTGCGCATCAGCTCAAAAAAACGTTGTGATGGAGAAGGTTGAGGCAAGGCTTGTCCACTGGACGGACCGTCTCAATTATAGCTTGGAAAATTCTCGATCTCGTCTATAATGTATCCCCGTTAATTATTTAGCGATTATTTAACTTTAGGGCAATCATTTTTATGAGAAAGCAGACCGTCAAGGATATCGATATTAGAAATAAGCGAGTGCTCATGCGTGTTGACTACAACGTGCCGCTGGATGAGCAGTTAAACATCACCGACGATGCGCGCATCGTCAAGGGACTGCCCACCGTAAAATACTGTCTTGAGCAGGGTGCCAAGCTGATTTTGATGTCTCACCTGGGTCGTCCAAAGGGAAAACCGGATTTCAAATACAGCCTCGCTCCGACCGCTCAGCGTCTTTCAAGACTTCTGGGTAAACCTGTCGAATTACTCTCTGATTGCGTGGGGCCAGCGGTTGAGCAGCGTGTTTCGTCGCTTAAGGCGGGTGACGTGGTCATGCTTGAAAACCTTCGTTTTCACGTGGAAGAGGAAAAAAACGACGAATTTTTTTCAAAACAGCTGGCGGCGTTGGCGGATGTGTATGTCAATGATGCTTTTGGAACGGCTCATCGGGCTCATAGTTCTACGGTGGGCGTGACGCATTATTTGCCCGCGGTAGCAGGTTTTTTGCTCGATCGAGAAGTGGAATATTTTGATAAAGCGATCCTGGCTCCGGAGCGTCCGTTCATGACGATTCTGGGCGGCGCAAAAGTTTCTGACAAGGTTAAATTAATCTCTAACCTTTTGGATAAGGCAGATGCTATTTTGATTGGCGGGGCCATGGCCTATACCTTCTATAAAGTTATGGGCATCGGAATCGGGACTTCCAAGTTTGAGCCCGAAGGCGTTGAGCCTGCGCGCCAGGCATTGGTGAAGGCTAAAGAGAAGAATATTCCGATGATTTTTCCTGTGGATCGAGTCATTTCGCAAAAATTTGCGAAAGATCCTGAAACCCGGACCATTACCAGCGATATCCCTGAGGGTTGGATGGGGCTGGACATTGGGCCGGAGTCTGTGAAAAAGTTTTGTGAAGTTCTTGCCAAGGCCAAGACGGTGGTTTGGAATGGCCCGGTGGGCGTTTGTGAAATGACCCCCTTTGATCGCGGAACGCGCGGCCTCGCCGAATTTCTTAGTAATCTCAAGGCCACGACGATTATCGGCGGCGGTGATACGGCTGCCGCGGTTAAGAATTTTGGTCTTGAAGAAAAATTTTCTCATGTCTCGACGGGCGGCGGCGCTTCTTTAGAATACCTCGAGGGAACAACCCTTCCGGGGATTGAGGCACTGCTCAACCGTCAAACAGCTGCGACTGTGAGTTAGCCCCTATGAAAAAACCTTTGATTATCGGTAACTGGAAAATGTTTAAAACGGTGGATGAGGCCATGAATCTCGTGCAGGGTATCAAGGCGGGCACCTATAAGAATCAGGATGCCATCGTGGTCGTGTGTCCTCCTTTTACGGCCTTGCACGCGGTATCAAAAATTTTGCAGGGAGCCAATCTGGCACTGGGCGCTCAAAACATGCATCCGGAAACGGAAGGCGCCTTTACCGGCGAGATTTCTCCG
>CAYMUZ010000204.1:0-4975 GCA_964393875.1 uncultured bacterium
CCAAACGCCTTTATCGTACTGCGTCTCAAGTATAAGGTTTTTACCCTGTAAATGCTTTGCCGAAAGCGGTGCCAGCGCCTGCGCAATCCCTTTAAAAACGGGAAGCATTGCTGGGGCAAACGGTTCTGCAAAAGACCGTAGAGTTTCAAGAGTCGTCGTTACATCGAGCGCCGGAGATTCCAGCACAAGTTTGGCCACAGGGCTTTGTTCGGGACTATACACCGTCAGCGCCCCCTTCAGAGGCTGCCCGCCGGCCTTCAGCGCCATTTGCCGGACCACCAGCCCCATTTTGGCGTCATAATCGAGTTCCAAATTGAGATCTTTCAGGCCGGGCTGGCCGCTGCGGGCGATACTGCCCTTTTCGATATGCACGTTAAAAATCTTTTTCAGGTCGCGAATGTTGCGCAAATCACCCTGCCAGTTCGCCAAAAGTTTCATATTGCCGCCCAGCTCATAATCCTTCAGGGCAGGAATCAGCGGCCCCCAGCTTGCCACCGCATGCCGGTTCGTAATGAGATTCACTTTGCCAGTACCTGATTCCAGGTCGAGATCCTTAAGCGTTCCTTTTGCGAGCACTTCGTGAAATCGCAGTGAAAGATCCCCATTGGCGATTCGGCTATCCTGCAATTCCACGTCGAGCGAAAGGTGAAAGGGCAAACCTTTGGGTTTATCAAGCAAACTTCCGTAAGTAATGACCGCCTCATTGAGGTCTAGCGCGGCCGACAGCGCCAGTTTGGGGCGCGTCCCCTTGAGTGAGACCTCGAGACGCCCTTGACCAGAAAAACCTGTGTTAAACGGAAGTGCTTCGCGCGCTCCGAGCAGATAATTTGGAATTTCTTCAAGCGTTATTTCCGGAGCCGTGATTCGGAAATCTTGCAGCTCTGCAGTGCCCAGTTTCCCCTGCCCGTTCAATTCCACACGCCCAAACGGCAAGTCAAGAAAACTGCGCTTGAGCACCCATTCTTTTTTTTCGAAATCCAGAACATCCTGGAATTCAACCGTCATAGCGAGCGGCTTTGAGACACGCATCTCGCCGCTCTGCTCCATTTGATAAACCCCGTTTTCGACCTGAACCGAGCCGCCAAATCGCAGCCACGCCGTGCCTTTTTCTTTTTCCACGCGCAGGGTACTGCGCGCACTTCCCGCAGTGATTTGTAACGGCCACCTGGGCTGAAGGCTCTCACTCCACGCTCTCAGATCAGTGGCATTCAGCTTGAGCTCGCCGTGCATCAAAACCTTCTTCCACTCCCACGCGCTAAGACTGTCCATGCGCACATCCATCTGGCCGGAGAGTGTCCCCGCCGCCGCGGGTAAATCGGCCTGAAATTCCATCTGCATCATCTTCAGCGTTCCCATGGGGCGAAGTTCAAACGAAATATTTTTCAACACCCCCACCTTCCAGGGATCAGATTCCGCCGGATGGGTTTCCACTTCACCCCCGGAAACACGGATCTTCCGGATAAAAAATTTGTGAATGAGCAGTGGAAAGGCATCGGGAACCAACACCACGCGCTCCGCCTTTACATCTGCGGGGCGGGCTCCCTCCAAATGCATGCGAACTCCAAAAAACTCAACTTGAAAAACGGGAAAGTACTGAAAAGCAACCGAGTCGTAGGCAAAGGAACCCTGAAGGGCTTTTTCAAGCGGGGCAACCACTTTTTCGCGAATGGTTTCAGGACGAACCGAGCGAGGAACAACGTAGAAAACAACACCGGCCACGAGGGCAAAAAACAAAAAGAGGAAGCTTGCGGCAATGCCCCAGCGTCTCATGATGGGTAACGACCTTGCGGGTTAGATGCCTCTCAATAGGAGGAGGCTGATGACATCCCCTGAACAGGCTGATAGCTATAATCTTCTAAAAAACCCTGGCAACCTGAAAGGAAAACCACGGCGAGCAGGAGTAAAACCGAGGAAATCAGAGAACGCATTAACGTTTCGTATACTGAAAGCGTTTGCGCGCGCCCTTCTGACCGAATTTCTTACGCTCTTTTTCGCGAGGGTCACGTGTCAGTAATTTTATTTTTTTAAAAACAGGGCGCAAAGCAGCATCATAAGAAACCAGAGCACGCGCGATCCCAAGGCGTATGGCTCCGGCCTGTCCGGCCACACCGCCGCCAATCACACGGGCACGCACACGAAACCGCTCCACAAGATTAGCCGCCTTGAAAGGCTCGTCCAAGTAAGCCGCTAGATCTTCACGGCCAAAATATTGCAGGGGCTTGCGTCCATTCACGCTGTAGCCTTTTCCTCCGGAAACAATCCAAACCCGCGCAATCGCCGTTTTTCTGCGGCCAGTGGCGTAAAAAGTATTCTCTAAAGCTGGCATAGTCGTTACTCCGTCCTTTAGGCTTTGATCTCGAGAGGCACCGGCTGTTGAGCCTGGTGGGTATGAGTTTCACCGGCGAACACACGCAGACTCTTCATCATACCGTTACGCAATCTGTTTTTGGGAAGCATCCGCTTAACCGCTTCGGAAATAATGGCATCGGGATGTCTCTGCATCAGCCACTCAAAACTATACGTGCGCAGGCCGCCGTCAAACCCCGTGAAGTGGTCGTACATTTTGTCGGTTCTTTTTTTGCCGGTCACATGCACTTTGGCGGCATTGAGAACGATGACTTGATCTCCGCAAAGCTGATCGTAGGCAAAACAGGTTTTACGCTTGCCTGTCAAAAGTTCGGCAATGCGAGTCGCAAGCCGCCCAAGCGTTTTACCGGTGGCATCGATCACATAGGTTTTTCGTTTAATATCTTTTTCAGTAGGGCGAAAGGTCTTCATAATTCTCTCCATTGTCAAAAAGGTTTCGTAGTGTATCAAATATCTCTGAGACTGTCAAAAAAGTCTTTGGCGCGGTACTGATTCGCGCCGGCCCCCTGAAACAGACTGCTTGCCGCCATAAAAGACACGCACCAGACTTAACCCGTGTGCCGGCGCGGAAAAAGGAGCATTTTGACGGCCCTGGGATTTACGGAACTTTTCCAGATCCTTGACACTCAAACGACCTGTTCCCACTTCGATGAGTGCTCCGGCCAGATTACGAACCATGTGATACAAAAACCCGTCGGCGGTCACACTCAGCGTGATTTCGCACCCTTTTTTCAAAACCCTAAACCCTTGAATCCACCGGACGGGATCACGCACGGCACTGTGCGCGGAACAAAACGAACTGAAATTGTGCCGCCCTTTCAGCCGCGCCGCGGCCCGCCGCATTTCTTCCACATTGAGCGGCCGGGGGACGTGGAAAAAATGCCGCGCTCGCAAGGGCGAACGGACGGAATGATTCCAGATACGATATTCATACGTTTTAGAACTCGCGCCAAAGCGCGCATGAAAATCAGCAGGGACTTCTTCGACTTGCCGTACGGCCATTTCTTGCGGCAGATAATAATTCAAGCCAAACTGAATTCGTTCAATCACCAGTGCCGTGGGCATCCTGATATGCACCACTTGATACGACGCGTGCACGCCGGTATCGGTACGGCCGCTCGCCGCCTTGATTTTTGTTCTGTGATTGAAGAGACGAGAGAGGGCTTTTTCGAGTTCGCTCTGTACTGTGCGTTTGCCGGGCTGGCGCTGAAATCCAAAAAAAGCGGCTCCGTCGTACTCGAGAATCAGTTTAAACGACCGTTCTTCGAGGGGGGCTTTGGCTCTCACCGTGTCCCGGTCTGCAGTCGATTCCAGACTTCTGCAATCTGGATGGCATTCAAGGCCGCCCCTTTACGAATCTGATCTCCGCTGACAAACAGCCCGATCGAATTGGCCGCGGAAGAATCCTCCCGCAAACGCCCGACAAGAATTTCATCGTGCCCTTCCGCCTCAATGGGCATCGGAAAATGATTACGTTCACAGTCATCCACCAGCCGCAACCCCGCCGCCGCGGCTAGCGCCCGGCGCACTTCCTCGAGCGGAATTTTTTTCTCCAGCTCAACCACGATGGACTCCGAATGCGCCCGAAAAACAGGGACGCGAATCGTCGTGGGAAACACGCGGATGGCCGCATCGTTTAAAATTTTGTGGGTCTCGCGAATCATTTTCACTTCTTCTTCACAGAAACCTTCTTCATTCAGTTTTGTATTATGCGAAAAGAGATTGAACGCCACCTGGTGCGGAAACACCTCGCGCGTCAGGGGCTTGCCGGCTAGAAACTCGGCGGCCTGTGTGCGCAGCTCATCCATGGCACGCTGCCCTGCTCCGCTGACAGCCTGATACGTTGAGACCACAATGCGGCGAATGCGTGCGAGTTTATGGATCGGAAAAATCGGCACCAGCATAATAATCGTGGAGCAGTTCGGATTCGCGATAATGCCCTTGTGTTTCGCAATTTCCTGCGGGTTGATCTCGGGAATCACGAGAGGAACCGAAGGATCCATACGAAACGCGCTGGTATTATCCACGACAAGGGCCCCGGCTTTTACAGCGTGGGGCGCAAGCTCGCGGCTAATGGCGCCGCCGGCGCTTGAGAGAACCAAATCGAGCCCTGCGAAAGAATCGGGCCGTGCCTCTTCCACGCTCAGTGCCCGGCCGCAAAAGACAATCTTCTTCCCGGCTGATTTTTTCGACGCCAGAAGTCTGAGTTCCGACAACGGAAAATTTCTCTGTTCAAGAAGTATTAGAAATTCTTGCCCGACAGCGCCGGTCGCGCCAAGGATCGCAACTTTAAGAGGTTTCATGCATCGACTCCGTTTATGTCTTTATGCGGCTTACAACCGCATCGCCCATCTCAGCGCAGCTCACCTGGCGCATCCCGTGCGTATAAAGATCGGCGGTGCGCAACCCCGCACCCAACGTCTCTTCAACGGCCTGTTCAACGGCACGGGCAACCTCACTGAGGTTGAAGCTGAATTCCAGCATCATCGCCGCTGACAAAATTGCCGCCAGCGGATTTGCCTTATTCTGACCGGCGATATCAGGCGCCGAACCATGCACCGGCTCATACATCGACTTGCGCTTCTTGGTCTTGGGATCGACCTCGCCG
>CAYMUZ010000205.1:0-4253 GCA_964393875.1 uncultured bacterium
CGCCCGCCATCTCGAGTGGCTGGTTCTGGTGTTGGTTCCGTTTTGGCTTTTCGGGGTCTGGAAACTCAAACAGGGTTATATTCGCATGCTCAAGGCGCAGGTGATGGAAGGACAGGAATCAGTGAGTGTGCCGGCAGCCACTGCGGATGTCCTTTCCTACATTTACAGCGAAAAGAGTGTCGAAAATCTTAAACGTTTTTTTGAAGACCGGTCTTCCCAGGCGCGAAAATTATCTGCCATGGCCTGTTTAATTCTCTTGCGCTATGACGGCGAACCCGAGCGGGCCCGCAGCGAAATTGAGCGCGTGATTGGCCCTAAGCTGGGAGCAGAGACCCTGGGACCGTCGCGCGACCTGGCCGAAATTGAGAACCAGATTTTACAGGCAGGGACCGCCGCCGCAAATTCAGGAGAATGGATCAGCGGGCTTCGCAAGATTCTTGAGGATGCCAGCCGCTCGTTTGAAGAGCGCCGGCGGGCCGTTGAACTGCTTGAGCTTGTGGGTGGAAAAGAAACCAAGACTTTGCTCCCGACGGTTTTATCCCATTGCGCAGACCATGGCTTGCGGTTGGTGATGGCTGCGGTGCTCAAACGCCTGCACCGGATTCACCCCGAACAGCGCATGAGCCGTGAAACTTTGAAGCAGGAAATCTTGCGCGAAGCCGATGTGGGGTATCGTTTAGCGGCCGCGCTGCGGCTTGCCCCCGGCCCTGTCCTGGGTGGCCCTCTGGCCGATCCCTTAAAAGTGCTGCTGCGCGCACTTCAGGATGAAAGTTTTGAGCGATTATTCTGTTTTCTTTCAGTCTTGTATCCGCAGGAAATTATGGACATTGTGCACGCGCGCATTGTGGGGCGTTCGGCCCGTGATTCAGCTCGCGTGAAAGCGGTCGATCTTTTAAGCCAGGTGATCGAGCCGGTGCTGTTTGAAAAACTTCAGCCGGTGTTGGAAGACAGCGCGGATCGTGAGACGACCCTTGAGGGAGTGATTCAATACCTAAGCAATTCCCACGATCCGTGGTTCCAGATAGCCGCTTCTGCGCTCAAAGCAGAATAATTCCGACGAGGAAACTCTTGTTCAAATGAGAGAAATTGAGTATCATCCGTCCTCAAATCTTGCACACAGTCAACCCGTGGGATAGAATGGGCAGCATAAGCGGTAAAAAACAAAAAGGGATTTCTAAAAAAGCGGCCGGCGCTCTTCTGGCTTTCACACTCTGTGTGCCGGGTGCCTTTGCGAAAGAGGTCTCCTACGACCGCTATGCCGCAGTTTATTCCAAGACGCCCGCGGCGCCTTCAACCTTACGTGAAGTTTCGACGGGACTGTTGACTTATCCCTTGGAACCTTTGCGTTATCTCGCAAGTAAATCACTTCTGGCGATTGAAAAACATCACCTTGATGACAAGACCCTGTGGGCGCTTGATACCCTGCACGACCATGGCATTTCCCCAAAAACAGGGACTGTTTCCCTCACGCAGGGCATCATGGGTGTGGATGTTGACTTTATCAAACTGGCGCGGCTAAAACCAGTCCTTCCGGATGTGGTGCTGCAGGGAAATGTGGCAAACGTCAGAGACCTCCTGTTTAAAACGGGAGCGCGCGTGGGCGCGGATCGTATTGCGGGAACCGGCCTTTATTTTTACGGGGATGCCGGCTATGAATACCGGCCGCAGGAATTTTTCTATGGCATTGGACCCCATGCGAGTCGTGGCGATGGCGGCATCTACAGCTATGAAGAAACCGCAGTGGGCCCGATGCTGGGGTATCAATGGGCTGATGATTTGAAAATGGATTACAAGCTGCAATATCGTAATATTAACGTTGGTGAAGGGCACCGCAGCGGCCGCTTGCAGGCACGAGATCTTGGGCCAGCCGGAAGCCTTTTGGGTGGTTTTGGGGACAAATTGCTTTCGCAAGAAGCGCGCGTTGCTTACGATACGCGCAACCATCAGGAGCATTCCGATCGCGGGGGCCTGCATACCCTTGCCGTGAGCTATCATGAAGGTTTGGAAGAGTCAAAAGCACGTTTTCTGCACTACGAAGCCGAGCTTAGCCGCTATCAGAGTCTCGGGTCGCCGCGCCGTGTACTGGCCGCTCACTTTTATGGGGAACAGAATGAGCGCGTTAACGGAGGCTATGTCCCGTTCCATCAGATGGCCAAACTCGGCGGCTACGGCACGACTTATTACCAGAGCCATACACTGCGAGCCTACGGGCCCAACCGTTTTTTTGATACGTCCAGTATGCTTTTCAACCTTGAATACCGCTATAACATTTGGCAGTACCGCGAGATTCGCCTGGATACAGTCGCTTTTTTTGAAGAGGGGCAAGTGTTTTCAGAGTTTAGCCGGTTTAAGCTGCGGGATTTCCGCGAATCGTACGGTGGCGGGGTGAGAGTTTCCATCGCGCATCTTCCCATTATGTCGATTGAATCGGCCCATGGAGATGAAGGAACCCATTTTTATGTCAAAAGCGAAATGCCTTTTTAACCCGCTTTTGCGCGGGATGTCGTTTGGAGTGATCGGCCTGCTTATCGCAGGGACGTCCGGCGTGTTTGCGCAGACCGCCGATCAGCCTAATTTCAAAAAAAATCAGGCGGGGCTTTACAATGATATTTTTAATGACAACGTCTACTACGAGTTTGTCGACTACCTAAATTTTGAAAATCTCTACCGGAAAGTCAGTGGCAAAAAAGCCCGCGCAGCCGATGTGAACGTGTACGATGAAGTGCCGGACTCGTTTTTTTTCGCAAATCGGCACGGGCGCAAGCGGCTTTCGACAGAAGAATTAAGCCAGGGATATCGTCAGACAACGGGGCCTGATTTGAGCGCACCGCTGACAGTTGTAAGTGGAAAGTCTGAAGGGATGCACCCCGGTTTTTTTGTGCGGGATAAGCTTGGCGAGTTGTATCTCATCAAGTTTGACCCTGCAGATAACCTTGAGCTTTCCACAAGCGCAGAGGTGATTGGCGGCCGCTTTTATCATGCCTTTGGGTATCCGGCGACACAGTCGGATATTATCGAAATCGATCCCGCTCAATTTGTGCCTGCGGCGGATGCTCAGTTTTATGACCACGATGGCTTTAAACGCAAGCTTACCGCTGAGAGACTTGAGGAAATGCTGCTTTTTATTCCCTACACAAGCAGTGGAAAGCTTCGGGCGGATGCGATCAAAATCCTCAGTGGCGTCAACAAAGGGCCTTTTTCTTACCGCGGCCGCCGCAGAAATGATCCCAATGATTTAATTCCTCACGAGCATCGGCGCTCTTTGCGCGCTTTGCTTGTTTTTTCTGCCTGGCTGAATAACTATGATGTGCGTCGCAGCAACACTCTGGAGATGTTGAGCGGCAAGCCTGGTGCGCAGGTTCTTGAACCTCACGAGATTGATTTCAACGCTTCGTTGGGGGCCGGTACGCATGAAGGCAAACCCCCTATGTTTACTTACGAGCATATGCTGGATTACGGAGAGGCGTTTAAAGCCTTCTTGTCGCTGGGCTTGTGGGAGAAACCGTGGCAGAGATCCTGGCGGCAAGAGGGAGAGCAAACAGCCTCCGCGGCCGTAGGCTATTTCAACAACCGCAACTTTGATCCGGGCCATTATAAGGTTCAACTGCCGGCGCGAGCATTTAAGAATCTCACCCGCGCGGATGCTTTTTGGGCCACTAAAATTATTATGTCGTTCAGTGATGAGGACATCCGCACGATTGTTAAAACCGCCCGCTATGCCAAGGCAGAAGATGCTGAAACAATCACGCGCTTACTTATCGAACGCCGTGACATTATTGGGCGCTACTGGTTTACCCATTCAAATCCGCTCGATCATTTTGATATTCATGGGACGAAGCTGAGTTTTGATGATTTTGCGGTACAAGCGAAGTTTGAACCCGCCGGAGAGGCCTCTTATCTTGCCGAGGTGCGTACGATTACCGGTAAGAAAAAACACAAAATTGCTGTTACGCAAAGCGCTGCTCCTGAGTTTAGTCTTGATCCGGCCTGGTTGGAAGGTGCGGATGCCGTTGAGCTGACCGTCCGCGTTCAGCGCAAGGGCTGGAAAAAGCCTGGCCCGTATGTGCAGGTGCGGATGACCCGCGACGCCATCAAGGAAATCCGGCACCAGGATTACCGGTGGGGGGGGCGCCCCGGGGGGGGGGGGGGGGGGGGGGGGGGGGGGGGGGGGGGGGGGGGGGGGGGGGGGGGGGGGGGGGGGGGGGGGGGGGGGGGGGGGGGGGGGGGGGGGGGGGGGGGGGGGGGGGGGGGGG
>CAYMUZ010000206.1:0-3479 GCA_964393875.1 uncultured bacterium
AAAGCCGCCTTTTAAAAAAAGCTGTGGGGCACTTTGATCCCAAAACATCACGTCAAGATCTCCTAAAATTTTATTGCGGAGGAATGCCTACTGGCATTTTTTGCAAATGCCAAAAAGCCGGTGGTCGTGAAAAACAAGCCGGAACCCGTGTTCATGGCAGATGCGATCTTGCAGTTTTTCAATCTCGTCACAACGGAATTCAATCACTGAACTGCAACGGATACACACCATGTGATCGTGGTGACCTTTGCCGGAGGTGCGCTCGAAGAACTCACGTTTCCCCTCACCCACCGATTTTTGGATCACACCACTTTCTAGCAAAAGAGGCAGAGTTCGATAAACGGTATCGCGGGATATTCTTAAGCCGCGTTTCTTGAAACGCTCATACAGGCTATCGGCATCAAAATGCTCTTTTAAGCCCGAGACTTCCTGAAAAATGGTGCGCCGCTCATAAGTCAGCTTGAGATCCTTCTCCTGAAGAAGCTTTCCAAATGACTCCATATTGGGTTCAGGCGCATGCGTACCAGCTTTGGATGTAGGGAGCATTTCCGTATGCTACCCGGAAACAACAGGGTGTCAATGGGGAAGTCGAAGTCAGAAGAGTTGCCGCTAAACCAGCGAAACGGGTTCAATCACGGGCACGGGGCGGCCCCAGAAATATCCCTGGCCAAAACGGACTCCAAGGTGGGTTAGCGTAGTCAGCTCCTCTTGGGTTTCAACCCCTTCGGCGATCACCTCTGCGTCCAGACTGCGAATGACTCCTAATAGCCGTTTCATGAGCTTTTGCTTGATGAGATCCCGGTCAATCCCGCTGATGCAGCGTTTGTCAATTTTGACAATGTCCGGTTCGAGCACAATCAAACTCTCAAGGCAGCTGCGGCCAAACCCGACATCATCCACAGCCACACTCAAACCGGCCTGTTTGAGTGCTTTTACAGCCTCTAAAAGATGCGCAGGATCGCTTAAAACCTGCTGTTCGCTAATCTCAACGCAAAGGGACTTTTGATTCTCCGCACCGCCAAATTCCATCAAGAGCTGGGAGGTGGGAATGTCCATCAGTGTCGAAGGAAATAAATTGATGTGAAGCTGCCCCGTCAAACCCGCCTCAAGCGCCTGAGTGAGGCAGGTTCGCAGACAGAGCCGGTCAATCAAAGCCAGCAGCTTGGCCTCACGGGCCAGCCTAAAAAAATCTTCCGGCAAACCAAACTCGCCGTGAGAAAAACGGCTAAAAAGTTCTGCGCCTGTACGCTCTCCGGTTTCGAAATTTATAATCGGCTGCATGACCGCAAAAAAATTGCGTCTCGACGTCATTTGCTCCAAGACACGCGCCAAAGAATCCTGCTCGTTCCCGAGATCTTCTGAAACGCTCTGCGTATGAATGCTCACTTTGTTTTTCCCATTTTTTTTACTTCGCGCCATCGATAACCGAAGCAGCTGCAGCAATTCATCCACCGAATCCATATCGCCTTCAAGCTCAGTCATGCCCATACTGCAGGAGACAAAAACATTTTCCCCCTGAGAAATGGCCACCGGAGACTGAGCCACTGCCAGTCTCAGTTTTTCAGCCACGAGCAGTGCCTCGGCCTGGCGGATCTCGCTGAGTAAAATCACAAATTCGTTACCGCCAATACGAGCCACGATGTGGGTAGAGCGAAAAGAATTTTCGATTTTCGCGCCTATTTCCTTGAGCAAGATATCACCCGCCACATGCCCCAGCGTATCGTTGACGCTGCGAAAATCGTCTAGATCAAGCAGAAGGGCAAACGCGGTTTCTCCGCGGCGTCGAAGCCGAGCCGTCTCTTCATGCAAAGCCTGGTCGAAACCACGGCGGTTCAGAAGACTGGTCAAAGGATCGATCGTGATAAGCCGTTCCAAGGCTCGCCCTGCCTGGTTTAATTCGCTCAAAATACGGTGCCGTTCAAGCGCATAACGAATCACGCGCAAAAGATGGCGGGAATCAAACTGCCCTTTCACCAGATAGTCCTGCGCTCCCAGCCGCAGGGCTTCAAGCGCAGACTCTTCATCTTCCAAGCCCGAGTAAATGATTATGGGCACCTCGCGGGCGACCTGCTTCAGCGACTGAAATGTTTCCAATCCACGGCTATCGGGAAGTTCAAGGTCCACCAAAATGATATCGGGTTTTTTGGCCTCAAGAAGATGAAGCGCTATTTGCAGGCGTTGAGCCAGCAGGATGTCAAAGACCATGCCGGGCATGTCCTCTAACATACTGCGAAGTACCCGCTGATCCCCCTGGCCGTCCTCGATCAACAAAATATCGATTGTGTCCACGTTTACTCCTGTTCTTCTCTAAAAAAATGATCAAGGCTTGCCCAAAACTGTGGGTTCCGAACAAGCCACAAACCCGCCAAAAGATTCCCTAGATCGAGAACCATCACCTGCACCGGTGAGAACACGAACACCTGACCAAAACATCCGCAGTGATTGGGCAACCCAGCGTGTAAAAGATAACTCATTGCGATCAATCCTGCAAATGTGCCTGCCATACCTGCCGCCATAAGAGCCACCGGCACAAGAAAAAAGCCCAGGAT
Source organism: uncultured bacterium (assembly GCA_964393875.1). Classification (GTDB taxonomy): domain Bacteria; phylum Omnitrophota; class Omnitrophia; order Omnitrophales; family Aquincolibacteriaceae; genus JAHFHB01. The sequence continues at coordinate 2,550 of CAYMUZ010000206.1, forward strand.
GAGGAAGGCCCCGGTTAGAAATTCCAGCCAAGGCACAAACACCGAGAGCGGGCCTGCCCAAGAGGCTGGGATCAATGCGTATTGTACTAAAATTCCACGAAAATTCTCAGAGGGTTCCATCAGCTTCAGGACACCAGAAAAAGCAAAAACGCCCCCCATAAAAAGCCGGAGCGCCAAAGAAAAAATGGCGGGTAAAAAAGATCGATATCCCCCTGATCTCACTGGACAACCCCCAGCTTTTTCCGGATAAGGGCAGCACCACCCTGACTCAACTCCAGCCCGCCAATAAAACGCTCCCCCTCCACAAAGAATGTCGGGGTGGATTGCACCTGCAGAGATTCCCCGTATTCTTTTTCTTCCCGGATACGCTGCTGAACCGTCGGGTCCGTCAAACAGGTCGAAAAACGCGTCAGATCCAGTCCGCTATCGCGAGCATAACCCAGAAAAGTCTGGAGCGGGTTATCGAGCAAAGACCATTGGGTTTGGCCACCGTACAAAAGGTCATGGTAGGCCCAGAAACCGTCCTGACGTGCCGCACACTCAGCCGCCTGATGCGCCAGCGGGGAAAGCCGGTGTGCGCTAAGCGGAAAGTGGTAATAAATAAACCGGACTTTTCCGGGATACTCTCTCAGAATTTTTTCTTCTTCAAGCAGGGCCATGCGGCAAGCAGGGCATTGAAAATCACTAAAAATCTGGAGGGTCACGGGAGCCAGCACCGGCCCTCTTATTTTTTCCTGCCTGATGACGGGGGCAATGGTTTTGCGCGGAGCGGCAAAGTGTCTCGCAACCAAAATACCCGCTGCCAAAATCGCTGCCGTAAGAACACCAGCAAGTGCTTTTCTAAGCATCATCGCCCCCAAAACCCCTTTCTTCAGATTCTTTCCCCGCGCTGGTGAATCTCCCGCAAAGTTTTATTAAAATCCATCAAGA
>CAYMUZ010000207.1:0-9127 GCA_964393875.1 uncultured bacterium
TAACTGTAAGAGCCATTGATGGACACATATTTCTGCGTTAAGTCTGAGGTGATAAATTCTGCGCGGCCGCGTCCTTTTCCGATCACAACATAGAGCGCATACATCGGCCGCTGCAGAACCTTACGCGCCTTGGGAAGGTTCAGCGCCCGCAGTTTGCCGTTATGCACAACATTGACGTCATCAAAAGTGATGCTCGTCATTCCAAGCTCAAACTGCACGCCGCTGGCACCAATCGCCGCAACGATACGTCCCCAATTAGGATCGGCTCCGGCCAGCATGGTTTTGAACAGCATCGAGTTGGCGATCTGCCGCGCGGCCTTTTCGGCATCCGTCGGATTTTTCGCACCTGAGACACGTAAAGTGCAGACATGCGAAACGCCTTCGCCTTCACGAATCATGGCGTAGGCCATCTCCCGACAGACTTCTTCCAGCGCCTCACGGAATAAATGATAATCCCGATCGACCTTTTGAATCAATGTATTCTCGGCGGCGCCGTTTGCCAGTGCAATCACCATATCATTGGTACTCTGGTCATTATCAATGGCTATTTTATTAAAAGTGTCGTCTGACGCGTGACGCACCGCACGTTTCAGAAGCGGTTTGGTGATGGCTGCATCTGTCGTAATGTAACAGAGCATGGTCGCCATATTCGGGTGCACCATTCCGGCTCCTTTAGAAATTGCGCCGATGGTTACTTTTTTTTCACCGATATAAATAGAAAGCGCCACCTGCTTGGGCCGCGGGTCTGTCGTCATAATCCCTTTAGCCGCCTTCACCCCGCCCTGAAGCGAGCGTCTTGCAACCAGCTTGGGCAAGGCCCGTTTCACACACGTGAGCGGGAACGGTACACCGATCAATCCCGTCTGGCCCACAAGGATTTCTTCTTCAGAGCACTGTAGAAGCGCGGCGGTCTCGGCAGCCAGTTCTCTGACCGCTTGCCGGCCGGCCAAACCGTTAACACAGTTCGCGTTGCCGCTGGTGGCTAAAATCGCGCGATGCCGCGGCGCTAGAATCGCTTTTTGGGAATACTGCACGCACCAGGCTTTAACGCGGTTAGTGGTAAAAACTCCGGCGGCAACACACGGCGTCTCGGAAACAATCAATGCGCAATCGTATTTTTTCTTTTTCTTTTTAATCCCGCTATGCAAGCCGTTCGCCAAAAAACCCATGGGGGTTGTGACGTTGCCATCACGAAATTTTTCCCACACTATTTTTCTCACCGACATAAACCTTCATCCTCCGCAAAGTTAAATCGAATGTTCATATTTTGCACAGCCTGGCCCGAGGCCCCCTTGAGTAAATTATCAATCGCCGAAATCACAATCACCCTGTCAGAGCGCCCATCCGCGGTCACGCCCACATCACAAAAGTTAGTTCCTGCCACATCCTTCAAAGAAGGGAACACACCGTCGCCTCGGAAACGCACAAAGCGCTCTTGGGCGTATTGTCGTCGAAAGGCACGCGCCAATGTTTTGGCAGTGACACCACGTTTGCGCCGTGCATACACATTGGAGAGAATGCCACGCTCAAGCGGCAGAAGATGCGGCACGAAAGTCACAGACACTTTCCGGCCGACAATTCTTGCGGCGGTCTGTTCGATCTCCGGCGTGTGCTGATGGGTGTTTACTTTATACGCCTTGAAGTTTTCGTCCACTTCACAGAAATGCGTTGATGCGTTGAGTGTTCTGCCCGCCCCGCTCACACCCGATTTCGCATCGATCACAATTGAATCAGGATCAATCAACCGCTCTTGTAAAAGAGGATAAAGCGCAAGCAAGGCCGCCGTTGGATAACAACCCGGATTGGCAATAAGATCGGCGCGAGCGATATCGCGTCGATAAATCTCGGGTAAGCCGTAAACGGATTTTTTTAATATCCAGGGGCAGGGGTGTTTGTACCCGTACCAGGTTTTATAATCGCTGTCGCTGTCAAGCCGTGAGTCGGCAGAGAGATCAATGACTGTTTTTTTTGCCTTCAACAGTTTCGCCACCGTTTCTGCGGCCTCCGTGTGGGGAAGGCAAATAAAAAATACATCTGCGGTTTTTTTTAATTCCGAAAAGGCGTAGGCACGGATAACCTGGGGCAGTTTTTGCGGAAGAACGGGAATCAGCTCGTTGACCGGAAGAGGTTTGTCCTGCCGCGTCGTCAGAGCCGTGAGCAAAACCTCTTTATGACAAGCCAAAATTTTAATGAGTTCAATACCGGTGTACCCGGTCGCACCGACAACGGCACACCTAAGCACGCTTAAAAAATTCTCTCGTCATTAGCGAAAGCCTTTCCTGGCCAGATCACATGGGCTCCTCTAAAACAAACGCGACTCAAGGTAAGATGTCATTATAGAGAAAGTTAAATTCTGTTGTCAATGAATGGGGACTCCACGGAGAAAAAAAACGTCCGGAGAGAGGATCTCTCCGGACGTGACTACGGATACTCTGGTTGCTTTTTATGCGCGAAACTGCTTCAGCGTGATCACATCCCACAGGCGATTGACCACTAACTTGGTTCCACGCAGAGATTCGTCGCGTACTTTACGGATCGGATCCAGGACCGGTTTCATCGGGGTGGCTATTACATTGTAGCCCTTTTCAATCCCCTTGTTGGTCATGTCCAGAATCTTACCCGTATCTTGAACCGGACGAATATCTGACTTCATCGTGTGATCGATCGCATGATCAAGTGTCACTGGCATACAAAAGCCAGGCACCGCAAACGCTACCACCAGCACTATCGCAAGCATCGTTATCTTTTTCATACACACCTCCATCGGCCTCAGCTGTCGGACGTCCCATATGGGGTGAATTACGTCCTATAAGCATTAGTACCCCACGTCACTCACTTTTACCAGCTATCAAAAACTAGCATTCCACAACTCTTTTAAATAAAAGGGGTTAGCACTACAAAATACGGTGAATCAGGCCGGCAGGCACAATAAAATGTTTCTTTTGAGGCGCTCTTCTTTTGAATGTTTGATTTTCTAATGAAATCAGGCTATGGTTTTACCCATGCAAACACGCGATCATAAACGGCTGGGGCACAGAAGCTGGCTGCCGGTTTTACTCGGCGCGCTGGGGGTCGTATTTTCACTTTATTTGTCAGAAGTCCTTGTGGGCCGTGAGGAAGAACAAATCGGGCGCATCACACAAACCGCCGCGATACACATTCACCGGCAAATCGAATCGGAACTTGAAGGCCGCATGCTGGCCATTGACCGAATCAGCGAGCGCTGGGCCACTAACGGCACCCCCACTAAAACCTCCTGGGATGCCGAGGCGAAACTTTACGTGCGCCACTACCCGGGCATTCAAGCCGTTGTGTGGGCTGATCCCTCTTTCCGCATCCGCTGGGTAATCCCGTTTGAATACAATCAAACGATGCTCGATGATGCGCTGAATAAAAATCCAGGCCTCCAAAAATCTCTTGAGGCCGCACGCGACAGAAACCGCCCGGTCATCACAGAAACCATCGACCTTCCCCGCGGCGGAAAAAGTTTTCATGTTTACTCACCGATTTATCTCAATCGCTCCAACGAGTTCCACGGATATACAGGCGGCATCTTCCGCACGGATAAACTTTTCAAATTGATTCTGGCCAATGTCGCCACCGAGTACTCCATAAGCATTACAGATGGTCTCGGGAACCGTTTGTTTCTTCGCGACGATGGTGGTGCTACCGGTGGGGTGGAAAACAAACGCTGGGGGCAGCGCACCCCGCTTGAAATGAAGGGGGTGAGCTGGAGCATTCGCGTTTGGCCATCCACAGCGCTGGTCAAAGCAAACCGCACACCCCTTCCGTTTTTTGTCCTGCTGGGCGGCGCGGTGCTTGCTGCGCTTTTGGGCGGGATCCTTTATCTTTTACAGCTCACCCGTCTGCGCGCCGAGCGCATCGAGCGCGTCAACGTAACGCTCCGACGTCAAATGAACCGCCGCAAAACGGCAGAGTCGGCCTTGCGCGAGACCAGTGCTCGATTGCACATGGCTCTGCGTTCCTCAGGTATGGGCACCTGGCGGCTTGATCTTGAACACCGTCAAATATTGTGGGATGATTACATGCACCCGCTTTTCGGACTGTCTCCGGGATCTTTTCATGGCGAGTACCACGAGTTTCTTGAAAAAATTCACCCGGAAGACCGTGACCAGGTGCACCAGGCAATCACCCGAGCGATTGAATCCTCCTCCGACTACGACACCCATTACCGTGTTTTATTGCCAGGCGCCGATGTACGCTTTGTCGCAAGCCGCGGCCGCGTTCAGCACAATGAAATCGGACGGACCGTTTGCCTCACAGGCGTTTGCTGGGACGTCACGGAACGGAAAAAATCCGAAGAAATGGAGCGCTACGCGGAAGTCCTTAAAAAAAGCAACCAGGAACTCGAACGCTTCGCCTACGTCGCTTCGCACGATCTCAAATCACCGCTCAACAACATCGTGCGCTACACCGATCTTCTGCTTCATAAAGACCCCAATACCCCCGAAGATGCCGCCCCGCTTTTTCTGGAACGCATGCACAAAGCCGCCGTTCGCATGGCAACCCTTATCGATGGCCTGCTGGATTATTCGCGCGCAGAAACTGAGGCTCAAAAAATGGAAGCCGTGAATCTGCATGAAATCTTTGAAGAGATTACCCTCGATCTTGAAAGCCACATTCAAACTCACCGCGGCACGGTCGAAATCAAAAACGTTCCGGCGGTCACCGGAGACCGTTTGCAGCTGCGACAGCTCTTCCAAAATCTGATCGCCAACGCCGTGAAGTTTCACGCTCCCGGCAAATCGGTCACGGTCGTTCTCTCAGGCCGACCGGTCGATGCAAAAACCGTTGAAATTGAAGTGGCCGATAACGGAATAGGGATTGATGCCAAATACCAGGAGGTGATATTTAAACCGTTTAACCGCTTGCACCGGCGCGACGAGTATGAGGGAAGCGGAATCGGCCTTGCCACCTGCCAGCGAATTATTCAACGGCACGGCGGCATGATCAAAATTCACAGCAAACCCGGTGAAGGGACGACTTTTATTGTCACTCTGCGGTCGGCACTTCCCCCCTCCCCCGCAGAGCTTTAGGTTCTGCAAAACAATCACCTAGGCATTTGTGATAAAATACGAGTCATGTCTGACCCCGCAAAAATTTTACACCGCCAACTGTGTATTGCCGCCGACCTGTGGGAAGAAATCCGCAATGACCCCGGCCCAGCAGATCGTGCCCTAGCCAACTTTTTTTACCGCCATCGGAAAAAACTGGGCGCTCGCGACCGGCGACTGCTTTCGGAAATTATTTATACTGCGTTTCGCCACCTGGCCTTTCTCGAACTTTGGGCAAAACAATTTGACGGCGATCGAGATGCCTTATTATTCATGCTTTTGGCCGCGGCGGCTGAAGAGATTATTCCGCTAGAAGATTTCGCGCGAGAAATCACACGTTTTGGGGCAACCGAGCAAAGTTCGCGGCTCTACTCCCATTTAAAAACGCGCCGGCTGCCGGCAAAAGTTGCACCGCGATCACACGAGGAAAAACTTGCCCTCCATTATTCTTTTCCGCTTTGGCTGGTTCAGCACTGGAGCAAAGTGTTCCCTGCTGAAGAGTTGCCTCTCATCTTAGAAGCGCTGAACCAGCGGCCGCCGCTGGCGATTAGAACGAACCTGGTCAAGATCACCCGCCAACAGCTTATCGAGCGTTTGAATGAAAAAGGCTTCGCTGTCTATGCGGCGCCCAAATCACCTCTCGGCATTTTATTTGAAACAAGGCAAGCGGTCTTTAAAACCGAGGAATTTACTCAGGGTTTTTTTGAAGTGCAGGATGAAGGCAGTCAACTGGCCGGTCTTAGCGTCGATGCAAAGCCCGGCGAATTGATTTGGGATGTCTGCGCCGGCAGCGGCGGCAAAGCGCTGCTCATGGCCGGGGCCATGCACAATAAGGGTCGCATCATTGCCACCGATATTCGGAGCCGCAAACTGGAGGATTTAAAAAAACGCGCCAGCCGCGCCGGCATTTTCAACATCTTTCCCGCCGACATTCATCGCATGGACGATATCAAATCGGCCCGCGGCGGCTTTGATAAAATTCTGGTGGATGCCCCATGCTCTGGCACCGGCACCCTGCGCCGCAACCCGGACGCCAAATGGAAGCTAACCCCTGAAACTCTGCTGAATCATCACCACGATCAGTTAGCCATTCTTGAAACGGCTCTGCCAAGACTCAAGCCAGGCGGACGGCTCTTCTATGTCACCTGCTCGCTGGATCCGCAAGAAAATGAACAAACGATCGATGTTTTTTCACAAAAGCATGCCGATCTTGTTCCCCTCACCCATGGTTGTTTCAAAGACGGGATTTTCCGGCTCTTGCCACATAAAGAGGGCACCGATGGATTCTTTGTTGCGGGCTTTCAGCGGCAAAAATAAAAAAGACTAGCACCCCGTGACATTAAAAATTGTGATCGAATTTGTCTCTCTCGGGGGCAATTCATGCCTGCTTTGCAGGGCCCCTACCAAAATCAAATGCCATAAGGCACTACTTGCCTTGCGTACGAACCTGTTTGTCTGCGCGTTTGCGTAAATAAGCCATGCTCCCTGCCGCGCTCATTCCCAACAGATAAATCATATCCGGAGCAGGTGCGCCCGAAGGCGACCCACTGCCACACTTGCTGCCCAAGCACGGCGAGGGCTTCACAAAACTAGCCGCCCAGGCACTGCCCGAGAAAAGAAACATGAGCACACCCAACCCGACCCAAAGACTCATTCCCCTCATACCTCCTCCTTTCTCCATAAGCATTAAAATCCGCCTAGGCGGCTACTTTTTCCGCGGTGCCGCGGCGCCGGCGTAAATACGCCGCACCCCCAGCCGCACTCATTCCCAGCAAATAAACAACCGCTGGCACAGGTGCTCCGGAAGGTTTCCCTCTACCCGCTGATGCTGACGACTTCTCAAAGTCAACAGCCAGTGCATTTCCAGAAAAAAACACCAAGCTCAGCACCCCCAACATTACAGCACCTAGAGCTTTGTTTTTTATCATGATTTTTCCTCCTTGGTTAAGCGCCGGTGGATCCGGTCGCATTCTTACCCTATCGGAACTATACACGATGAACGCTTGTTTTTAAGGGCTGATGGCAAAAAAAATGATTGATTGTTCGCCAAAGCGAGTTCTTAAAACGCTGTAAAAACTCAGGTCCGCTGTGCTGCGCTTAACCAGGGAACAAGTGCCTCAGGGGTTTCACTGAAAAAATCGATTTCCCGATTGATCATAGGGTGCCGGAAACTCAACCGGCACGCATGCAGCATCAACCTGGGCGTCTTTACAGTTTCCAACATGTCCGCCTGCCAACCGTGCTCAAGGTAGCGAGAAAAAAGATGCGGGTCGATATAAATTTTATCTCCTAGAATCGGATGCCCAGCCAGCAAAAAGTGAGCGCGCAATTGGTGCATTCGTCCGGTTTCAGGCCGCGCCTTCACCCACGTGTACGCAAATCCACTGTTGTCCCCGTAGCCAAGCACTGCATAATGCGTGCGGGCAGACTCACCCGCCTCATCATGCACCCGCAGGCGGAATCGTTGAAACTGTTTTATTCCAAGCGGTTGACTCAGCACCCCTTCAGAGGGTGCAAGCCTGCCGCATAAAACAGCCTGGTACTCTTTAAGAACCCGACGCTCCTGAAATTCTATTCCAAGCCGGCCGGCCGCGTGGGACGACTTGGCCACGATCACAAGCCCGCTGGTTTCTGAATCCAACCGATTGACGATCGACAAAAAACCAGCGCGTTCTTTTTTTAAAAGAGAAAGCAGGTTGCGTGTGAAAAATCGCCCGCCGGGATGCACCGGGAGAGGCGCGGGTTTATCCACGGCGAGCATCCATTCATCTTCGTAGAGGATTTTGTAATTTTCGTCAACGAGGTAGTCCGCTTCAGTACGCATCAATCAAGTCTAGGAAGACTAATCCCCGCGCTTGCGCTCGGCCCTCGATCGATTCAACCGCATCTCAAGATTACGATTGAATTCAGCTACTTTCAGCTGCTGCCCGGGCGTTAGTTTCAAATCGGGTTTATAAATCTCAGGAGCTTTTTCGGAAGAACCGGCCGCAACCGCCGGGGCGACGACCGCATTGGCCTTCTTTAGAATATCTTCGTAATTGGGGCCTGTCTCTATCTTCTTCGCTGTCGATTTCACCTTGCTCATCTCAGGCGATTTGACCTCATTGACGAGAGGGCTGACCGCTGTGGGCTGCTCCGCCTGCGGGGCGCCCACAGCGGTCTTTGCGACGCCTTTGCGAGTGTTTCCGGCGGTTAAGGTCACCATCACCACATTTTCCGCGCCCCCTCCCGAGACAGCCTCTGCATCCTTTTCAGCAATACCGGCTGCTGGACTGCCTGTCTGGACGTTTTTCTTCGCAACGGCCTCCCTGTTTTCTGCTGAAGGCGGTTCCGTGACATCGGGCTGAGCCGCCCCCTTTTTGCGGGGTGTTTTAGGAACGGGGGGGCTGGATGGCTCCGTAGCCCCAGCGGCTTCCGGTTCGGGTGGCTGCGTATCAATGAAGGGGCGCTCTTTATCTTTGAGCATCTCGGCAGCGGATGTTTTTAAGTTCAATTGAATCTGGTTGTCAACCTCAGCCCCAAGAGAATTTTGCAGCGGCTCGCCCTCATCTGCTGTTTCATTTGCACCATCAGCGGCCGCCGGTTTCGCCTGGCTCTCCGCTTGACGCTGAAGCTCTTGCTTCCCCTGCTCATAAACCTCCTGTGTCACTTTAACCGCGGTCGCGGAAGTATCCTGATCCACCATTCTGGATAAAAAAAGCCAGATAAAAGCAGTGACAATCAACCCGAAAATAATGACAAGACTCCGCACCATACGTAAATGTAACGGCCATAACGCTAAAAAATCAACTTCTTGAAAACTCGCGCTTCCCTTTCATCGGGCCCTCCCATTACAATAAGCTCCATGAGCCCATTTCATCATCCGCAAAGAGGCAACCGCCCTTCGCGTCGTTCCTCCTATGGATACTCTGAAACCCGATCGATCCGCCAGGTGGATACCGCAGAGAAAAAATTTCTGGCGGGAACCGTCATTGATCCGTCGCCGCGCATTCGTCTCGAGGAAGGGTGCACCGAACTGACGATGCGCGACATGGACTAGATCGCCCCGATCG
>CAYMUZ010000208.1:0-8284 GCA_964393875.1 uncultured bacterium
GGTCAAAACGGTCACTGCCGGAGCCGCCCGCTCAACCAGGTCCCTGACCTGGCTGGCAAACTGGGCGACATTGCGGTCAAGGGCTTCCCAGTGCCGAGCGTCGACGTGCGGAAAAATGTTTGAATCGCGCAGGTCTTCCGGGCTCGGTTGATACGGCTGCCACTTGGAATCAAGTTTCAGTGCGGTCGGATCTTCGTGACTGTAGGGCGTATCCGAAAGCGCGCGCTCCGCGACCCCCGGATGCAGAAGATACCAGCGCGTGGCGCGCCAATCGCGCCGGTCCATGACGGCCTTAATGTTCGTCGCACCGCCAGTGGCCTGCAGAATAAGTCGTTTGGCGCGAGCCGGCGCAATCTCATCTTCCACCGAAGGGATGTGAGCTGCCCCGCCGCGGAAAGTGCCACGGGAACGCTCCAGCCCGATATTGCGTTCCAACCGGGGGTCCACGACCCCTTTGACAAACATCCAATAATGATCGCGTATGGATCGCACGGACCGGATATCCGGCGAGAAAAGAAGCGATGCGTGATAAAACAGGGTCCAGAAAGCCAGCCTCAGCCTGAACTTTATCTGATTGCGCAAAAACCAAAACGTAGCGTAGCGCCCGAAAGCATATTGATCGGTCTCACGCACACCGTCACGCAGCTGAAAGCGCTCACGGTTACGTTCCGCATCCCAGTAAAAATGCGTATAAAGGTCCATCACACCGTCGCTGCGGCCGGCGTTGAGCAGTCCAGCATCGTTCTTCCAGCGTTCTTCGGCAAGCACCACCGTGTTTTTATCAGAGGCAGCAGCATTCGCGGCTTCGGCCATACGCACTCTGTCCCGGGGCAGCACGCGTTCGGGCATAGTCAGCACAGCCTCGATACTGCGGCCTTGGACATCAACGTGGTAAAAAGACGGGTCGGGGAAATGAGCGTCAAAGTCAACGGCGCGGTAAATAAGCCCATCCACCGCATCTTGAAATGCGGCGCTATTGCCGGCGATTTCCCGGGAGGCCGTCAGACCGTATCTTTCAAAAAGAGAAACAAGATGATCCCAATTAGCTGCTTCGTCGTACACCCGCACCATTTCATTTTTCCAACGGGCTTCTCCAAAAACTTCGCGGGCGCGTGCCTCAAGCGAATTTCGAAACGCCTCGACCGTCCAAAAATGATACAACTGCGCCGTCAAAAAGAAAACCGGCAAGGCCAGCAGTACGATTAAAATTCCGGGAAGCACAAACGGAGTCAAAACCATCAGGGCAATGCCAAAGGAGAAAAGGAGAAGTCCGGGAAGATTTTTTTCTAAAAATGCAGGCAAAATCAAGCCGCGCGTTAAAGCACGCTCCGTAAAATCCCACAAAGGATTCCCAAGAGCGGGTGCGGACCCGGCCCGCACCTTGTGCTGCGCCAGATCGTACTGGCCCTGCCTCAGCGCGTCTTCGGCTTCACGCGCCGGCGCCTGAAGAAAGTGAACAGTGGCATCAAATTGGTTTCGAGGCACGAAAACCACTGCGTCACGCAGCGCGGGCGTCTGTTCATCAATCCCCTTGACTGTACTGGCGGCCGCAAGATTCAAAAAATTCTCCCACTGAGTTTGATCTTCCGAAACAATTTGCGCATGGATACCGCGCAAAAAAGGCGGAAGCACACGGCGGCGGTCCAAAAATCCGCGCAAATATTTTTGATAGGGTTCGGCAAAACCTCCGAGGAATTCACTATCGCCCAACAGCCTCCGGTCAAGCAAAAAGTCCGGAGAAATTCTCAGCACACGGGTTGCCGCATCATAATTGAAACCGGAAAAACGGTTCAACGCAGACAGTAAAAAAGGCAATTGCCCCTCTAAAACGGTCCGGGCCGTTTCCGCCTGACCGTCAAATTGAAATGCGAAACCGGGGATGAACCCCTGCTGTGAAACCCAGCTCAAGAAAGTGAGGCCGGCAACACTCAGGCCCTCTGGAAGGATTTCGGCCAACTGCGTATCGTTGTCAAAGCGAATTTCAAGGCTGCCATTTTCGGCCACACTGACGTGCTGCGCCCAATTTTCAAAACGGTTCAACGTACCGACCTGTCCGAAGAGCCCTAAGACTAAATCACGCGCCATCTCTATCTTGAACCGCTCTTGGAAAACCTGGGTGTAAAGATACTCACTCACTTGGGCATCCGGAATTTTACCGCCCGTAAAGTGAGGCAGAAGATCAAGATTGCGCACCGATTTGCCGCTGATAAAACGAACACGTAAACCATGGACAGAATCGAAGGTCGCTGAAGTCTCGGAACTCAGAGGCGCGGCTTGCAAACTGGGCGGCAGCAAGGCATAAGGAATCCGACCCATTTCGTCATTCTGTGCATTCAACATTTGGAGAAATACCTGTCCCTGAAACTGTGTAAGTCGCGTCCGCTGGACTTGCCTAAGTGCGTCCGCACGAAGATCAGGGGCCCTATGCGCATAAACCACGGACGCTTCAACATCCGTGTAGGCAAAGCCCTCGCCCAATTCCTCCGTCGTCCAGCGAAGCTTGTCTCCGAGCAGAGATGGAAGCCCGCGGCGCAGTTGCGCTTTGGCGGCGGGGCTTTCGGGAACTGCGACCACGGTCCATTCACGTCCGCGCGCGTCTCTCACCCCAGCCTGAAGAACTTCATCCGCCGTGCCCGGAGACGCCGCTGAAAACCAAAGACGTTGAATAAAGAGAGGCCAGGCTTGCGCCCCGCGCCGCAAAATCGATTCATATTCTAGCGGCGTTAAAAGCGGGCCTGCGGTTCCGTTCATTAATTGAACAGCCACAGTCGCCGGGGTGGATTGCGTCAAGAGGCGCTCGACCACGGAACGCGCCTCGGCTTCGCCCCCATGCATGTGTTTCGCTCTGGCAATAATTTCGTCCACGATTTTAGAATCTTGCAAAAGCTCCTTAGTCGTCCGGCTGAAGCCCGCAATTTGTGCCGCGGTTAAGGCCGCCAGAGGAATGGCGTCATAGCGGTTTTGAATTTCGCCGGTTACGTTTTGTATCCAGCTATTGGCGAGCGCGGCTACGGAGGCCGTGACACCCTGCGAAAGCGTGTCTTCAATACGGTAAGCGCGGCGCTCTTCCGCCTCCGGCACCGAGGGCAGCCGGACGGTGCGGCCGGCAAAAGAAAGAATCTGACGGCGCACCAAAGGCCGATTGTAAAAATCCGCAGCGGCAGAAAGTCTTAGAGGATGGACAAGCGCCTTGACCCTTCCGGAGAAAGCCAGACTTTCGTTGACGGTTTCAGCGATTGCCGCTGCACGCGTCACATTCAGATCATGCGGCCGAGCGGCCTCTGAATCGGCGGCGAGGTACTCCCCCCGTGCTGCTTCCAATGAAGGGGAAAGATACGCCCAGCTGCGTGGTAAATACCAGGCCCCCTCGACCCTCTTACGTAAAATGAAAGCGCCTGACCTACGGACAAGCCGTCCCATCAAAGGCAGGTTTGCTAGAAAACCATATTCAAGCAGTTCCCAACCGCGAATTCGGCGGATCTCATCGGAAGCAAATCCGTAAAGAGCACTTTCCGATTGATCGCGAGCCTCAATCAATCGTCCGCTCGCACGCCATTCTTCCAGTTTTTGCCGGTCGGCACGGCGATCCAAACGCAAAAGCCCCTGATCCGTCAGATAATTCTGCTCCACCACAATGGTTTCGCCCTGAGCCAGCCATTCGTCAATCTGACGGACCCTGCGATCCTTGGACAACCCCGAATCGAAAGACAGAAATTGCGCACGCGTTTGCGCTTGAGACACAGAAATCGAAAGCGCTTCTCGATGGACTTCCAATTCTAAGGTGGGTTTCACCTTGGCCTTATTTTCCGGGTCGTGCTCCAACTGCTTGCGGTAGCGCTGCGCCATCACACCCAAAACGCGCAGAAAACGCGCCGATTTTTTTGGATTTTTGACGCGGCTTTCCGCATGATCTGGGTGAATCGACACCCCTTGACGGTAATGCGTCTCATAAACATGCTCATCCAGCCAGTTGCTGGCCTCCACGCTTTGGGTGTCGTCCAATTTCCGGATTTCACGCTCAACATCTTCAAAATTTCCGGCACGGCCAAGAATGCGTAAAATTTTTTGCTCACGACTCAGATCCATATTTTTAGCGTAATGATGCAGCCTGCCATCGAGCATTTTTTCAAAACTGATGCGCAAGGCATATTCATTCCAGAGACCCCCAACATACCTAAGAAACCGTCCGAATTGATACGCGAAATAAACACCCAGTGCAATAGCTGCAGAATTGAATCCTAGAAATAACGCCGCCGTAAAAAGGGCCGCCGCAAACACCGGCAGAACCCCATTAAAAAGAATCGTGCGGAAAAAATGACCCCCGTCAAAATCCCCCGGCCCCGAGGGCGTTGCCGCAGGGGGTGCCGGCGGAGCAGGCGGCGGCATCCGGCCCGGGACTTGTAACTCCGAAAAGGAGGATACCGGCGCTTTCAGCGCGGCTTCAAATGCCGCTTCATGAGAGACCCCTGCGTCACGTTTCAATTTAAAAAGCGCGATGCGGACTTCACCGCCAAGAACACTCAGCTCAATCTGGCTGAGATACGATTCAAATTCGCCCCAGGAAACAGCCTCCAAATGCTCCGCCGCAGAAGCGTTTCTCTCTCGATTCCACACTCTTGGATGCGAAATTTCCACCACGACCGTTGCGCCGGAATCGTCGATGGTTTTTCCGATCAAGTAGATCCGTCCGCTGCGAATAAAATACTTCTCGATTTTCGCCGGCAGATGGGCGCGGCGAAAAATCTCGAAGCGCGCGCGCGTCTCCGTCGCCACGGGCAGCTCCAGTTTGTCTGCAAGAATTTCTGCTAAAGGTAACAATGGCAGATCTCCACCTTGCCCACGCAAGAAACCTCGCACGGCCAACTGATGCAGCACGCTGATTGAAACCGGCCCCTCCACATTTAAATAATCCTGCAAAGCCCGGCCAGCCCGGTCGTCCAAAAGGGAGCGCACCTCTGACCGCCCGGCCGCCTTGGCACGCATCCGCTTCGACCCATCGAGCGCGCGCACCCCCGTGGCCGGCGCAAATTTTTCATCGCCCTTCAGAAGCTGAAAGGTGCGGTATTCCCCCGGCCCAGCCGGCACCTGAGCCGTCAGCGAACGCGTGACGGAATTGAACACAAAGCGGGTCCCGTTAAAAAAATCAAGATCTGTGGCGGTTTCGACAAGACCCTGGTGGATTTCTTCCGCGCCAAAACCCTGGCTGCGCAAATCGTCCATGCTGTCATGCCAAAGTCTGAGAATCAGATCCCTCGTTTGCTGGGGACCCAAGCCAGCTAATGCAAAGTTTTTTGAAGACTGCGTCAACTGCATCAACCGCCATTTGACCAGGTTGGAGTTTTCTACGCTCAGGCTCGTGAGATCCGCATTTTTCCCGAGCATCACTTTTTCATAGAGGTTGTTGTCTTCCAATACGCTCATCCGCGGAGTGATGACCACGTGAGGAATGTTCTGGGCCATCATTTCATGAACAAGCCCGTCCGTGTGATAACCGCCTGTGACAAGCACGACAGCCTTGGCTTTTTTCTCACTCGCCATGTGCAGTGTGTTTTCCAGAAGGGCTTGGTCACGCTTATGCACAATGGTGTAAAATTCTTCCGCTTGAGCAAAAATTTCATCCGGAAGGGCTGCTAAAGCATTTTTAGGAAAGCCAAAAACTTGCAAGCGTTTTTCCAAGACCGCGGGAAGCAGTTCTTCCTTGCGCTGGAGGTAAAGGGCGTCTTCTTCACGTGTCATATTCAGGCTCAAAAGCCGCACGATCAACGAGAAATCCCCCTCGATCCGAAGCAGTTCCAGTTCCTGGGCCGAACGCGCTAGTTTCTCAGCCAGCTGCGATTCCAAAGTCTTCTTCTCGCTCATCAATTGCAGTGCGTCGATTTCGTCCTGCAAAATCACAAAGCCCGCAAATTTAAGAAAGTCGGGATAAGGCAATAGCGACACTGAATGATTCTTGGCCGCGCCTGCGAGGAGTTCAAAAAAACGCCGTGCATCCATAATCTCGGGAAAACGGCCGTCGGAAACGAGCCATTGGTGAAACGCCACGGCAGAAGAATTAGCGGACAAAAACTGAAGCGCCTCACTGAAATAAGCCTGCTGCTTTCCTTTCGGAAAACGCTCGTCGATTTGAAGCTTCAAGCGTGCGAAATCCACCTTGGTTTTTTCATAAGAAAGCTCGCTTTCGACTTTACGAATCTTGAGAAAACGGCTGAGGTTCGGCCACTGGAACTGACTACTCGGATGCGTTAAATCCAGCGCGAGATATTTGGCGGCAAGTTCGTGTAAAAGGTGAAAGGATTCCAGAAAAGCATCGGCCTTGCCGTCTCCGGACCGGCTTGCTTTCACGAGACTCAATTGATCTTGGCTGAAGCGTTCGCTTTCGACCGCGTCTAAACCGCGGCGAGTTTGCTCCTCCCAGCTCGCCAGGGCGGCCTTTTGTTTTTTGACCTTTTTAAAAAGACGAAAGTTTGCCTGATAGAGCTCGGGAGTATCCACCCCGTAAAGCTCCGGCCGCCCCTCATGGTGCAAAGCAAAAAGCTCAGGCCCGGTTAATTCCCCCAACGCCAACAGCCGTTGCGCCATTTTTTCATTGGCCGTGGGGTCGGGAAATAGATGGAAATGTTTCGGGTCGACCTCCCCATAGGCTCCTTCGATGGCCATCGCCCCGATGCTTTTATTTTTGGAAAGAAGCTGAAAAATCTGTTCGATGTTCTTCTGTACTTCCGACTGGGCATGCGCATCACGGACGAGGAGGATCACAGGGGCAGGTTCCGAACCCACAGTGCCTTGGAAAAAAAAACGGGAATCCACCGTTCCTAGGGACTCCGGAATTTGCAGGCTGCTTACTATAAAGGCGGGAGAATCGGATGCGGAAAGTCTAAGACCGGAGGCGCCATCCGGGATGGCCCAAAGAAGGGTGTCCCAGGTAAAAATGCCGGCAACCAGCAAACTCAAAAATCTGAGCTTGAAACTAAAACGGCTGCGACCCCCCAAAGACAAAAATGTCACCTGTGTTTTAAGAAAATTCACTTAGAATTCCTTCCAAAAAAGAAATTTTCACGATAATAAAAACACTCCCCCGCGCAGTTTTTTGCTTGCGCTTCGCAGCCAAAAAATCTGCGGTTGCTGTGCCTCAGCTGCCAGTGAAACATCTGTAGGTTCTAGCTCCCCTATGGGTTATAGATGTGGTTGAAAAGGTCAAAACAAACTTAACACACGTCTTTTTAAAAAGCAATGGAAGCACTATGAAAAGATTAAGAAATATTAATTAAAAAAATATTTAATATGTTAGCATTGACATAAAATGCTATTTATTGTATGTGGGATTATATAAATAGTGGGATATAATCGAGGATGAGACTATTGGAAAAAATTCACTTATGCAGGCTTTTTGAGCTTGGGTGCGACCATTTTTAAAGTATTGTTTTTAACTTCTCTAAGACATAGAAACGTATCTTTTTCTCGGAGATACGCTTTGCCCACCGCAGCGCCTTTTTAAAACTGAACTCTGGCGGAAAATCGCCCATCAGGTGTTAGAAGCGTTCGAATACTCGCATGGAGTGTGCCTGACGCTTGTTTTTGACCTAAACTTTTTGCCAACTCATTTTTTCCCAAAGTTTTCCTTATTGGGCCTGTAAAATAAATAAGCATTTCCAAGGTGCTGCACTTCTTGGTCAAATTCGTTTACCCCGATTGGTGGGGGTGGGCTCCTTATCCGCCTAATCCTTCACTGGTTACCAAAACACCACACACTGTGTGGTGTTTTGGGTCGGATCGTTCTGCTTCCACTTCCAGTTCGGACTGACCGCACCTACCCGCTGAAAATTAAAGCCAAAAATTATCTAAGATATTCCTTTGACGATTTTAGTATCTAGGCGGGCGAGATAAATCCGTAAAGATTTTCAATTAAACGAGTTGCGGATATGAGGTGTCTGTTCCACTGGTCATCCGAAAGTTTGGATCGAGACTTTTAACGGCTTTACTTCTTTATTCATAAATATTTCCAGGTCGTATGTGAATTTTGTGCTGATGAATAAATATTTAAAGACATTCGTACGTTTTCAGAGACATTTTTAATAAGTGGCAGATTATATCAAAGATTCCAATTAAGATCATAATTGACGCTACGCCCCTTCGCGGGATTTTGACGGAGAATCCCTTTCTCAAGCAATTCCGAAATTTCACGGAAGGCAGTAGCGCGGCTCACTTTAGCCAGAGAAACATATTTACGGGTCGTAAGCCCTCCTTGAAACCCGCCTTTTCCAGTGTCCAAGAGACGGTTTACAAC
>CAYMUZ010000209.1:0-3354 GCA_964393875.1 uncultured bacterium
AACGAGCTCAAAAAGGTGTTAAAACTGTTTGAGAAGGGTCGTCTTAAACCCATTGTCGACGAGATCTTTCCGCTGAGAGAAGCTAAGCAGGCGTTAAAGCATATGGAAAGCCGCTCCCACTTCGGCAAAATTATTCTGACGCCCGGACATAGCGAGTAGATGCGACTCACCCGCAAAATCCGTTCCGGAATTTCATTCATGCTCGGCTCCTCGGTGTCCTTTTCCCTTATGGCACTCTGCGTCAAAATACTGGGGCGCAATCACCCCAGCCATGAAATCGTTTTTATCCGTAGCCTCATCGGAGTGGTAATGACTTCTATGGTTATCTGCGCTAAAAAAATTCCACTTTGGGGCCACGGAGAAATCCGTTCCATTCTTATTTTACGCGGCTTCAGCGGATTCGCAGCCCTGACTCTTTATTTTTATGCCATCACACATCTGCCGCTGGGCACCTCTGTTTTACTCAACTACACTTCACCGGTTTTTGCAGCAGTCCTGGCCATGCTTTTTTTGCGCGAACGGCCCAACCTTGCACTCACCCTACTGACCTTCATGGCTTTCAGCGGCATTTATCTGCTTGTCGAGTCTCAACCCGATTTCTCTAAAACAAGCGCGGCGGCGATGGGGCTGCTTTCGGCTCTTTTCGCCGCTGTCGCGTATATCTCAATTCGCGCCATCAAACACCGGGCCTCTCCGCTCACCGTCATTTTCTATTTTACGATAATCTCGACGGTGGGTTCCGCATTTTTGATGTCGAGAGACTGGCACTTTCCCAAAACCGCTGAGATCCCTGCCTTGATCGGCATCGGAGTTTTTTCTTTTTACGGACAGCTCTGGCTCACCATCGCGTTGCGTCGTGCTCCGGCCTCACTAGCCATCCCCTTTTCATACCTAACGCCGTTGCTCTCGTATGGTTTTGGATTTTTAGTGTGGCATGAAATACCGGGCCCGCGGGCACTCGTGGGCGCCGCCGTTGTGATAGCCACGGGCAGTCTGATCCCTTCGCTTGGGCGCACCCGCAGAGCCTAAGCAAAGGGCGCTTTGGGGAGTGGGGGATCGTCTGTGCCGAGAATGGCAAAAAAAAGGTAGGCAGCCGTTAGAACAAAACTGCCGAAAATTCCGAAGGATAAACGATTTAGCGCCGGAACGCATAGCTGCGAGGCCATGACAAAAGTCGCAGGGGTTAACGCACAAATAGAAATATTCAGCAAATGGCTGTAATGCAGTTTCTCACCACGACGAGTCCAGTTAATCATCAGTGAGACCCACGAGTAAAACAAAGCAGCAATGACGTTCCACAGAATGACAGCCCCCCACAACAGAAAAATAAAAAAAACCGTCAAACGCGACTTCATCTGATGGTAAGCGGCACCGATCGTATCCTGCGTAATCTCAAAAGTCTGTTTCTCTTCGCCTGGGCGTGGCTTCCAGGCAAACTCTTTCAGTCGCCCGCCCCCCTGATGGACAAAGGCTTTTTCAGGAGTAATCCCAATCGTATATTCACCAAGTTCCAACTCCGTAAAATCACTGTGCGTCATGTCAAACTTAATCAGGGGCCCGTAGACCGGGTGTTTCAATTCGCGGACAGTGCCCTCTTTTAAAGCCAGCTTCCCCTCACTCCAGACCAACACGGGCATTTCTTTTTTAAGCCACCCCACAAATTGATCCATTTCGGGGACTGCCACTGTTTTAAGCAGCCAAACAAATAGCAGCGTCAGCAAAAGACTGAGGTAGCAGAGGTAGGCGAGCCCGCGCAAAACACTCCAGCGGGAAGCTTTGCGGTAAAAATCACGACTGAAGAGGGAAGAAATCGGATCGGCGAGAAACGACATCAAGACCTCGAAATTTTAAGGATCTTAAATTTGAGAGTTCCCACAGGAACCTGGATCTCGACCACCACATCCACCTTTTTGCCGAGCAGTCCTTTACCTATCGGAGAACTAATGGATATTTTCCCCTGGGCAAAATCGGTTTCATCTTGTGGAACAAGCGTGTAGGTGAAAGCCTCATCCGTCTCGACATTCTTAATTTCAACTGTTGCACCCAAAAGCGCCATGTCGGTGGGAAGATCACTCGTTTCAACAACCTCCGCCCGATCCAAACGCTCCTGGAGCATCCCAATTCGCGATTCAAGCTGCTGTTTGGCAAGCTTGGCGGCATCGTACTCCGCATTCTCTCGCAGATCTCCATGCGCGCGCGCTTTCTCCAGCATATCCGCCACCTCCCGCCGCTTCTTGGTTTGGAGCAGATTGAGCTCTTGCGACATTTTTTCATAACCCCCGCGGGTCAAAATCACCTTTTCCATAACACTCCTTTAAGTCTCTAACTGCCGACAAAACGAGCATAAAGACTTTTGGCACGCCCTGCGTCAGCTGTGCCTTTCACAATCGCGCGACCGCTCGTAAACAACATGATTTCGAACGGCTCCGCGTGAATATTCATCACGCAATCATTGTACTCGACACGTACCTGCCCGGCAAGTTTTTCGGCCAGTTTTTGAAAATTAACCGTCCGTTTTTCTCCATGAAAAATCTGAACGGCATTGCGCCCGCAAAGGCTGACGGCGTCCGGTGTTGCAGCCGTCTCGATCCACGCAAATTCACGGCGCACACACGCTGGGCACTCCGGATTTTTCAATTCAGAAACATCGACACGCTCAAACCGTCGCTGCCAGAGATCAAATTTCAAAAGCTTCGAATCCACAGCACTCACCGCACCTGAAAGCCATTGGAGGGCCTCAGTCGCCTGCAGTGACGCCACAGTATGCGCCGCCATCGCCAGCACCCCTGTTTGATCGCAGGTCTCGCGATCCGCCGGGGCAGGGGCCTCGGGGAACAGACAACGCAGACAAGGCCCTGCACTCGGACGAAACAGGTAGCTGACACCTTCTGTGCGAATCACGCCTCCGTAGACCCACGGTATTTTATTTTTTAAAGCGTAGTCGTTCAAAAGATAGCGGGTCTCATAGTTATCGGTACCGTCCACAATCACATCCACGCCAAACAGTAACTCATCGATGGTCACGACATTCACATCGGCGGGGAAGGCCTCGATCCGAATCCCGGAATTCACCGCAGAAAGTTTCTCGCGTGCAATCACCGCTTTGGGGAGGCCGCGCTTCACGTCGTTTTCATCGTAAAGCGTCTGGCGCTGAAGATTTGAAAGTTCTGGAAAGTCACGGTCGATCAAACGCAAATGTCCGACACCTGAGCGCGCCAAAAGCGAAGCCGACACGCTCCCCAGCGCGCCCAGCCCAACCACAGCAGCCGTACCCGCCAAGATGCGTTCCTGCCCGATCTTCCCAATTTCTTTCAACCGCCATTGGCGGTCGTAACGAGATAAGTCTGTCATCTT
>CAYMUZ010000210.1:0-24590 GCA_964393875.1 uncultured bacterium
GAACATGGCAAACCGGGCGACCTCGTGCATTTGAGCAGTATTCAAGCCGTGCAAAAGGGTCAGGATGGTTCTGGGAATAGTGGATTTGATTTTCATAGACAAATAAATAATAGCATAACGCATGAGCAGGGACAACCACCCGTTTTAATGAAACTTCAACGTTCCGAAATGCCTCTCGGCGGGAGCCTCGAGACAACTCGGGCCTCGTCCCTGCCGGATGGCATGGACGGTCATGTACGCAACACTGCTGGTGTTGCGTCATTCCCGGCGGAGCCTCGCTCAGTCTCTGGACACAGCCCTGACGGGGCTGTGCCTGAGCAGTCCTCACCTCCGGTGAGGGCCGAGATGCGTACGAAAACAGAAGAACCCATGCATGTCGTGCGGGCGGAAGATGATGCGGTCTGGGACTCGATTATGCGGCGCATCAATTTTATCCAGGCCAATATGATCTATCTTGCGGGCAAGGACAAGCATGAGGTGAAAATTGGCGGGCACCCAAGCGCCGCATCCTCGATGAAAGAAATTCTTATGGCGGCCTGGATCGCGATGCACACCCATGACTATGCCGCGGCCAAGCCGCATGCCCAGCCCGCCGATATGGCTATCCAATATCTTTTGGGTAAATTGAGTCCGGACCCGGACACTGCAGAGCAGATATTGCGTCAGTTTCGCAACACGAGTATTCCCGATTTAAATGCAAAGCTTTTCGGCGAAATTGAAAAATTGGGGCCGCACACGGCGCAAGCGGTTCGGCAGTTGATCGCGCCGCTCTTGGCGAATCAAGGCACAACGACGACGGCTGCCGTTCAAGGGGTTTCTGCCTATCCAAAGGATGGCGGGGTGGGCCGTCAGAAGATTCCCATGGGTTCGGTGGGGTTGGGCGCTTCCACGACCGTGGCTTTGGCCATCCTGCATCGTTATTTGTTGAAACATGGCCATGATGTCCCGAAGGACACGCATTTTTGGGCTTTGATCGGCGACGGCGAAACGGATGAGGGCAATGCGCTTGAAATGCTGAATGCGGCGGTGGAATACGAGGCTCCGAATGTCACGCATGTGATCGATTACAACCGCCAGTCGCTGGATGGAAACCGCGAGAAATTTCATTACGAGGAGTTAAAGCACCGTTACGGGCGCTGGAAAATCATCGAACTGCGCTGGGGCCGGAAAATCGAAGCGGAATTCAAGAAATCCGGTGGAGCATTATTTAAAAAGGCTCTCGAGAAATTAGCCAATGCGGAGTATCAAAGCCTGTTGACTATTGGGACCCAGTCCCCTGAAAATTTCGCTCGGGAACTACGGACGGCTCTTGCACCGAGAGTTCGTGCCCACGAAAGGGCTGCGCTTAACGATTTTCTCGGTAATTATCCGGCCGGAAAACTTTTTGGATTATTCACAGACCTGGGCGGGCATGATCTCGTCAAATTGACCGAGGCCATGCGGGATGCCAGGGCCTCTAAAAATAAGCCTGTGGCCATTATTGCCTGGACGATCAAAGGCCATGGCATTCCCGCCTTGATGGGCAACCCCAAGAACCACAGTCAGCCTTTGTATGCTGAGCAAATCCAGCAACTGCGAAGCGACTCGGGCATTTCTGCCACAGACAAAAACTTTCCCTTGTTTGATCCGGAATCCAAAGAAGGGCAACTGCTTGCGAGACTTAGCCGCCAAATCGAACGCCAGGAAAAAACCAACGAGGCACAGGTGGAAAGAAATCGGGTTCGGGCAAAGGAAAAGCTTCCCAAGGAATTTCCAAAACGGTTTGCTTTGGACGATGCCACCGGCCGGATTCCCACCCAGGTTGCACTGAACGCATTAATCGGCAAACTTTTAAAAATTGCCGCCGCCAAACCGGAAACTCTTGGCCCTGATGACCGTGCTTGGAAACCTTTTGCGGATGGGCTCGTAACCATTGCGCCTGATGTCATGCTTTCAACCTTGTCATCCGCGGCGACATCGATTTTTGGAAAACCACTGGCAAGCAATGTGAGAGCACTTCTGCGCAGAGCGGCTGAGTACGGTCCGGCGGCGGCTTTTGACTTGAGGCAGTCCTGGAAGGGCCGGAATCTTGAGGCCGGGCTGGCGGAGATGAAAGCTGTTAATCTTGCGATTGCTTTTGCAAAATCTGCCGGATTTTTTGGCGTGCCCATGTTTCCCGTGGTGGCGGCCTATGATATGTTTATTTTTCGCCGCGCGCTGGACATCTGGTTTTACGCGCAGTACTGGAATGCGCCGATTTTGGCGATCGGCTCTCCTTCTGGCGCCGGTCTTGCTCCCGAAGGCGGTCTGCACCAGTCCATCATGTCATTGATCATCGCCTTGATGATGCCCAACACCATCGCGTATGAACCGGCCTTCATCGATGAGCTGGAATATATTTTTCCTGAAATCATGAAGAACATGCTGAGCGGCAACACCAAAAACCGCGCCATCAGCTACATTCGAGGCTCGACCGTGCCAGTGGATCGCAATACGCTCTGGAAACGGCTGGCGCGGCAAAAGGTGTATCAGGCTGATGGAAAAGTTTTTGACAGGAATACGATCCGGCCGCTGTGGGGCGAGCAAGTGACTCGGGGCGGCTACCGGCTTGTCGATTTCCGCGGATTTTCGGTTGAAGACCGCCAGCGTTATCTCAAAGAAGTTCTCAAAGTTGAAGAAATCCCAGAGCTTCATCTGCAGCAGCCCGCGGCTTACAACCCGCTTGAGAATGTGGTGCACATTTTAGCCAGCGGCCCCACGGTGACTCAAGCACTGGAAGCGTCGGATCAGCTTCTGAGAGCCGGCATTTATGCGAATGTCATTGTGATCACCAGCCCCAGCCTGCTGGTGGGACAGCACGGCCGCGACATTCAGGATCCGGATTATTTACGCTATCTGGATCCAATAAAGGATGAAAAAACTTATGCGCATCTGCGCCGCCTGATTCCCCTGGAAGAACGGGCCTTTGTGCCGGTGGTGGGCACGGCTGACGGCTCTTCGATTTATCAGGCGCTTGTGGCAGCGCGTTTGGGCCTTCCCGCCGGCCTCATCGATCGCGGCATTGAACATAACGGTCAGTCCGTGCGCACGGTCAAAGCCATCTGGCTCGCACATGGATATGCCTCGCCGAATATTCTTTTGGACGCCGTGCAAATGCTTGAAAACCGCGATCTTGGCCGCGGAACGACCAGCCAGATCGAACCTCTGAAATCTTCCGCTCAATCTCTTTCACCTTCTTTGGCCCGCGAGCTTCAAGGCCTTAAGGCAAGATCCGAAATGCGGCCGCAATTCTTCCCAAGGATGATTAGCCGCCGCGAAGTCAATACAAAGACGATGGGACCTGTCCCCGTGATTTTGGCTGAAATCGAAAATCACAAGCTGGTGCGGCGTTACCGGGAGCATTTGGAATTTGGCATAACGTCCCAGCCCACGGCGCCTGCCGACAAAAATTCTATCCTGGTCATCAATTTTCGCCATCCTGAAAATCCAGATAATCCTGCCATGGATATCGGGCAGTTCAAGGCTTCGTGGAACAAAAAAGCCAATAATCTGGGTGAAGTGGATATGAGCATCGACCCTGAATGGCAAGGCCAGGGGTTGATGAAGTCTGTCTGGAGCCATGAAATGCGTAATTTTATCACCGCACATCCCGGAATGAACGTGGCTGGACAAATCGGTAATCTTGAGACTGTTGCAACACTTGTCGAGCTGTTTCTCGAAAAATCTTCCCCTTTGCCGGCCGAGCTTCGTTCAGCAATGATAGACGCCCTGGCAGCTTATAAGTTGGCGATCCGACCCTCCGAGGCCGGCTTGATGACGCCGGATCTCTCCAGAGCGTTTGCGGCAACGTTCATCAAGTTTCTTACACGTGTGCTAGCAGATGAGAATATGCCGGCTTTTAGCGAAGGAGAGATTGCTCAAACACTGCTTGGAAAACTTTGGTTAAGTGCGGGCCTTAAAGCTTTAAAAATTCAGGCTTTGCCCGTCGCACACATCCAGGATTCAGAAGGGAAAACGGTCATGGGGCTTATTCTGTCGGGTGAAAATCCGCCGCCCGAACCGATCCGTCTGACGCTTGCTCAGGTGGAAACTGTACTGAGCCGGGTGCTATCTAAAAAGGTAACGCAGCAGCGCGGATTTGAAAAAAAGAAGCCGCGGTTGGTTGCAAACCTTGCGGGACTTGGCGCCGGAGGCGCGATTACAAGGGCAGATGTGGCGAGCGTATTGAGCGGATCCGGTATCAACGGCGTTGATGCGGATCAGCTTGCCGCTGCACTCAGAAACGCCGCCAGCCGGTCTGAGATGCGTACCGGTGAAGATACCGGAGCCCTGCGGGATTATCTTTTAAAAAATGCTAAAGGTATCAGCGGTCTTGGCGCAAAATTAACTCCGGTTGCTCTTGCGCAACTTCTGAAGCTCAAGAAACCCTCAGTTCCGGATATTACCTCGATCTTGGGAGCCTTCAGCCGTTCCGGCCAGGCGGCCCAAATTGCCAATCTCGTCAAAGATTTTCAGAAGGAGCATGGTGGGCGTTCTACTGAAAAACGGAGCGCATTACCGGGCACTGGCTTCACCCCGGACGCCATTGCCGCATTTGCAAAACAGACGGGGCTTCCGGCCAACGAGATTGAAGCTCTGACGAGAGCCGGATCATCCGAATTGACGCAGGCTGAACTGACTAAAACTTTTCGCAGACTGATTCAGGAGAGAGATCAGGCTCAGCAAGCGGCCCTTTCGAAAATTGACATTCTCCGAAGTAAGGCCCTGCCGACTCTGAAGGCCATCCGCACCATCGATGAAATGCGCGCGGCCGGAAGCCAGGGCGGTCTGCGTGAACTGCGGGGCTTTTTGTCGCAGGCTGTCGTTGCCGTTCCGGCGGGACAGGAAGCGCGCGTGAAAGATTTGTTTTTTACGGCAGAAGAATGGCTTACGAGTGCCCTGGCCAATCCCGAGTGGGGTTTTTATGGGGCCGGTAAAGTTAAGTTTCGCCATGATTTTGGAACTTTTCCCCAGCATCTTTCACCCTTTTTTGGGCAGATGCTTGCGGAACAAGTCTTCAAGATGTGGCAGGGGATGAAAACGGCCGGCACATGGGCAACTGGGGAGGCCTTTGAAATCGTTGAAGCGGGCGCCGGCGAAGGGGATCTGGCATACGATATTTTGGAGCATGTGCGCTCGCAGGCCCTGGCTAGGCAAGGGGAGTGGGCGGAATTTTATGCGGCGCTGCATTATCACCTGACCGAACTCTCGAAAAATTCTTATGCCGAGATCCTGCGCAAGTCGGAGTCTTTCATTCAGGAAGGAAAACTTGCCGCAAAGAACGAAGATGTTTTTACATTTCTGGAATCCCTGAAGCCTTTCAAAGGGATTGTTTTGACCAATGAACTTCTGGATAACCTGCCGGGCCAGCAGCTGCGTCTAAAGTCCGATGGAACTGTGGAAGCGGCGATTCTTCTGCCTGTGACACAGGAACAAACGCTGCGATTACTGCATCAGCATGGGGTGATTGATGCCCGAACGATTACCGTTGTTCCCGTTGAAATGGATCCCGCGCTTCTGGCAATTTCGAAAGATGACTTTTTAAAAATTCGAAGTCAGCTGGCAAACCCTGAGTTTGCTGCACTGCGGCAGCAGCTTTTCAGGTCCTTCGCAACCGTGACGGCTTATGTCGATGCGGGTTTGATTCCCGAAGTGGCGCATTATCTGACGACAAACCGTGATGAAATTGCCCTTGCTCTGGCCCGTTCGCAGGGGGAGATCATCACGATGGTCAGCCCGCTCCACCGCCGTTTTTTGCAGACTGCCCGCCGCATTTTAAACCAGGGCTACGTGGTGACGATCGATTACCTTCAAAAGGCGGCTGATTCGCTTAATCCCGATAGACAGCAGCTTTCCCCCTTTTATCAGCCTGACAAAAAGATAGACCCGGTGCTTGGGCTTGGCGATTTTGACTGGACGATGAATTATGACGCTACTTACTTGGCTGAAACGGGCCGGCAAGAGGGCTTCAGCACTATTTTCTACGGGCCGCAGGGCAATTTGCAAAATGGAACGGGTATCGATGTGCGCTCGCTAGAGGTGCAAAGGGAAATCTATAAAAATTTCTTAAAACGGCGTACCGAAGATAACAAAAGAGATGTTTTAAAAGGTTGGGAGCCCGCTCTTCAAGAGAAGGTCTTTCCTCCGGAGTTCAGAGAACCCTTAACGGCGCTGTTGAAAGATTTTTTTGATGCCTTTCCGTTGGACGAGGTCGCCGGTGCTATGGTCCATGGAAACGATACTTTAGCTGAACAGGTTGCTACGGCGCATGCGGAAAATGTGGTTGCAAAGTATGCTGCGGCGCTTCCCGGCCTTCGAGAGGTTCTTCTTGAAACGCACATCCAAGCGGCACAGAACATTTTAAAGAAGGCCTTTAAATTCAAAGCAAAACTGCCGCAGGAGTTCTTTGCTGAGAACCACCACATGCTTTTAATCCAGCAAAAACAGGGGACGGACGCGCAGTACCATTTTCCCGGAAAACCTTCGCCGCTTTATTCGATCCTCGCAAAAGCAGAAATGATCGCAAGGCTTGAACGTGTCAAACCGTTTTCAACGCCGGTGAACGATCTTGCGGACGTAGCGATGGAGCACATCCGGCAAGAGGCCTGGCTGGATGCAAAATCTGAAGTGGAACAGATTATTGGGATTGTGACCGGGCATCCGCACAGTTATTCTGAAACCACGCCCTACGTTGAGTCTCTGCGTGAAGTTGAGCGATCCCTAGGTATTGCGGTGAGGGCCGGCACTTCTGTGAACTCGACGGAGTCTCGTTCCGAGATGCGGCAAACAAAAATGAGCGAAAGCAGTGGGATAAACCCTGAGAGGGCAAACCGTATTAAAGCGAGCGTTTCTTACGGGTTGAATAATGCTGTTTCAAGCGCTCGATCAGATAGACAACCACTACCAGCGCACAGATGGCAAACGCCCCAATCACTCCGTCAGTCATTGAGAGTCATCCTTTCTTGGGCGGCAATGCTATCCAACCCAACAGGAATATTACCACAAGTGCCGCAAAGGCACCCATTCGAATTGTTGAGGCATAGCCTAAAAAAAATCCGGATGCAAGCAAACTTGCAAATAAAAGCTTGGCAAAATCAAGCAGGGCTTTTCCAACGCCCTCTCTTCGATTGGGTTCAAACATTGCTACTCCATTTCTTTCCGCTTAGCATGGCAGTCATGGGTCGGAGTATAAGCAATAGTTTGTTATTTAGCAATATTTATTTGCTAAATAATAAATTTTTGCAGAGTAGGGCTCGTTCCGAGATGAGAGTTACGGAAAATGAATTGCAAAAGGTAAGTAGAGTCATCGGTTTGAACACTCAGTTTCAAAGAGTTTTTTATCATCGAATGGCTCTTTTCATTTCAGGTGTTTCAGATGATCTAGCCGCGGCCTTTTTAGAGAATTTAAAAACGCGGAGAGTGCTCGGGGATCAAGATCAGATTATGAGTTTCTCTGAGCTTGTAAAAAAAGTAAAGTCCGGTCAAATAAAGGTTGAAAAAGGGGGAGGTATTTTTGTGTATGGTTACACGCCCTCCAGGGAAGGTGAGTTCACAGCGGACGACGCATTAACCGCGCTTATGTATCTAAGGGGGGCTTGGCAAAGCTCTGGTTTTGGTAAAGAAGAAGATAGAATCAAAATTGTTGTGATCAGTGCGCAGAAACATGGCGGGCAGCAGTTTTCCGAGGATAGACAATCTGAGACGGCTTTTCCGCTGCATAACTTTGGCACATTTGTTCATTATGCCGGAGATGAACTTGAGGAGTATGACCCTGAATGGGAGTTATCTGGCAGCCGCTCCGAAATGCGAGCGGGGGAGTTGTATAGCTACTTGGCAGGGGGCGTGATCGGGGTTGGAATAAGTCTTACAGTGGCATGGTATCAATCTTACACTCTCAAAGTAGCCAAACCCCAAATTATTGCAGCGGCGAAGGATATTGAGGAGCGACAGAGCCGTCTTAGCCAATTCATCACTCAATTTGAGAAAGAAAGTGCTGAGATTTTTGAGGCCGCAAGGTTGAATTTAGAGCGAATAGAATCTTTCGATTTAGATTTGTTGAAGGAATCGCGCAGGAGCAGAGCTCTGCAGTGGATTATTAAAATTCGTACCTATAAACAGCAGTTGATGTCTGCTAGCGATGTAGCAAAGCTTTGGTTCACAGAGCGCCAGTTGCAAACGCAGAAATTTTTTGACATTTCCAACGAAATCAACGATTTGAGCGAAAGATTACCAGCTGATCAGAAACGTATCCGCCAGCTTGCGCGTCTGGCGCGCCGGATAAATCTTGAACACCAAGAGATTGTGCGGAAAATAGACAGGGTTTTGAAGAATCAACAACGCCTGGTTCAAGAAGCGGGGAGTGCTGTGAATGCTTTTGCGAGGGAGTTTTTGGGGGATGAGTCGGAGGGGCTCGATTCACGTTTTGAAATGCGTGTATTAAACCGCGCCCCCTCCCTACCCTCCCCCGTGGAACGGGGGAGGGACAGGGTGGGTAAAGATTTCCGCTTGATAGACAGCGGCATTTCTCACACGAGGAGCTTGTCAGAATCCTTCCAAGATCCGAGGGACTGGCCCGCGCTCAAAGGTGTGGATATGGCGCTGAGTTTTGAGCCCGGTGTGCTTTCTCAAACGGCGGTGGGCGCGGTGGGTCCGGCGGGCAATGTATTCCCTCTGCTGGCCGGAGTCTGGACCGGCGGCATTGGTCCGGTGAGCCCAGCATATCCGCGCTTCCTGGCGGCGCTGACTCAGAACATGAGTGATAAAAACTCTGTGCGGCTTGCGCGGGTTTCCACGTTTGATTTGGTGGCGTCAAAAGCGGCCCAGCAGACCGATCCGATTGCTGCGGTGCATACGTTTGAAACCTTGCCGGGAGTGAATGATCCTGAAATTTCAGTATGGGTTGATTTCCTGGCGCATTCACGGCAGGCTTATCTTACGATTGAAGTTCCAGGCGCGGTGCTCGCAGAACGCCGCTCGCTGGAATCGGCTCTGCAACGCTTGATTCTGCAAAAGCGCAAAGAGGCGGGCTTGAGTTTTGCGGGAGCGAATGTGAGAGTTGTCCAGGCCGGAGATTTTCAGACCGCGGCTGTTAGTGCGAACCTGCTGGTTTACGGACGCGACCGGCACCGGCTGGAACAGCTTTCGGCAGAAGCCGAACGTTCTGGCAGAAAACAGCGATTGATCGTTGCCGATGACCTCAGCGAGAAAAATCGTAAAGCGTTGGACCGTGCCGGAGCGTTGCTTTCCGCGCTGGATGCTTTACTTAGCCCAGAGGTTAAGTATGCGGTTGGTATTGTGAGCGCCTCGCAGCTCATGGGCGAAAGAATGGGCCTCGTTCGTCAGCTCCAGCAGCTGGTTGGGCAGTCCGCGTAATGGAGACGGGCGGGGGCATTTGACACCCACGACTGGCTATATTTTACTCTAAATAGAGTGTTTTTTTTATATTTAACAGGAATCAAATTGGCGCTGATTTGACGGCCAATCAATCCGCATGGGACAATATATATAAAGTACATTAAAAGTTTTAAACTGTCACCACCACAACCCGCAAAAGAAGAGTACATTGAAAAAATCGCTGCATCACCTATTCACAGAAGCCTTATGCTATTTGCAGGGGGTCGCTTTGCGAAAAATAACCGCTGTGGTAACGGCCGTTGTTTTCATGAGTACGACTCTCTCGGGGGGTGTCCCGGCCGCCTTTGCTCAGGGGGCTGTGCCGGCTTTGCGGGAAGTCCATTTTACAGCTCCCACTTTGACCCTTCCTGCAGAGTTGGCCGTCTTGCAGGAATACTCGCCGGCCAAAGATCTCTCCGCTCCTTTTATTCTTCATATTCAGGACGCTCACGCTAATCCGTCTGCCCAAAAAAATATTGCCCGTCTTCTTGAGTGGTTAAACGCACAGCACGGTGCGTCAACCCAGACGCGCGATTGGGTTGTTGCGCTGGAAGGCGTTAAGGGCACGATCCATCCGGAGTATCTGAATTTTTTTAACGGACGGCCTGAAGTGAATGATGAACTAGTGGAGGGGCTTGCAGAAAAAGGCGAGCTTACCGGAGCGGAAATCTTCGGATGGCAGCTTTACAGCAAAATGAGAAAACCCGCAGATTTTCGTCCGCAGGATCTTTTTGCAGGAGCTGAGGAACCTGCCGTTTACAAAGAGAACCTCAAGATCTATCGTGATTTTTTAGATCAGGATCAAGTGATTAAACCGGCACTGGAAGCCTTGCGCAAAGAACTCGAAAAACTTGAGAACAACACCCTTACCAAAGAAGCTCGCGAATTTCTGCGTGAAAAGCGGCGCCGCAAAGAAGGCGAGTATGGCAGTGGGCATGGAACTCCCCAATGGTCCGCTTATCTGGCCTATCTTAAGACCCAGCTCAAAAGGCGGCTCAAGCTTGACTTAGAGGCTCCTTTCGAACAGGTGCGCTTCCCCAATGCGGTGCGGTTGTGTGTTCTGACACGGGCTGATCAGATTCTGGCTCAGGATAAAGTTCAAATCGAGCGCGAAGCATTCTTGAGCACCTTAAAAAAGGCGGTTGCCGCTCCTTTGGCCGAAACCCAATGGTTTCGGCACGCTCGCGGGGACTTGATGTCCCCGTCTCCGCAGGAAGTGATCCGTCTTTTTGAAGCCCGTCCGTCGGGCGTTAATTTGCGTGAACTCGCCGAACAGATCTGGAGCATGTCCCTTGCGCAGCGAATTCGGCCGGAAACTTTTAAAACTTTCTGGCTCTCGACAGGCCGCGACGTTCTTTCCGCAGAACTTAATTTTAGTGCCCTGGAGCAGGAGATTACCCAGCTGGAAGAATGGCTTCAGGATGCGCTGGTCACAACGGCTGAAGAAAAACGCATTTTGCAAACCGGTCGTGACCTGGACCTGTTCGAGAAACTGCTTTCGCTGGGGCTGAACCGCGGCCAGCTTGAAAATTATCGGAAAAATCAAAAGGATATACAGGCCCGCCTTTTTGTGTTGACTAAAAACCCGAAAATTCAACAGGGGCTCGAAGCGTGGATTCATCCGGCGCTGCGCTTCTACGAATTGGCGAAAATCCGCGACCGCATCTTACTTGAAAAAACACTGGCCGCTGCTCAAGGGAAAAAGACAGCTGTTTTGATTACAGGAGGGTTTCACACCCAGGGTCTTTTGGATCAGTTACGTGAACAAGGTATTGGCTATGCGGTCATTCAACCCAAAATGGACGCTGCGGAGGGCACTGATTTATATCGCAAAGTCCTGCGTGAAGACAATGCCGATGTGTCTGCGTATTTCGAGAAGCCTTATCTCACCAAACAAGAAGCGATCTTCTTCAAAACCATTACTGAGAACGGCGCTGCAGCACTCTGGGAGAAGGCGCATATT
This sequence comes from uncultured bacterium, assembly GCA_964393875.1. Lineage (GTDB taxonomy): Bacteria > Omnitrophota > Omnitrophia > Omnitrophales > Aquincolibacteriaceae > JAHFHB01. The sequence goes on from CAYMUZ010000210.1 coordinate 11,375, forward strand.
CCGCACCGTGACATTGCCGGCAAGATCGCGGAAGCGATCAACGCTCATCCTGTTTTAACCCAGCGATTCAAATCGACGGCGGAAACAATCCAAGAAAGCGCTTCGCGTCTTCACTTTCGATTACAAAGTGAAAAGTCAGATCAGCCTCCTGTGGGTACTGCTGCTCAAACCATCGTGGTTGCGCTCATCACCGAAGGTGCCGAGGAATTCAAAGATCTTTTTCCTGGACGGAACATTTCACTCCCCAGAGATTTTGAAGGTTCTTTGGACTATCTGCCTGTGGGGACGATGCGCTCCGAAATGCGCTCCGCAGCCGCTGAGCCGGATGATTTGACGCCGCTGAAAACAGAATATGCCGCCCGCCGGCGTGCCCTTGGGAAACTAGAGCCTGCACTGCAGGGTGAAGCTCATACACAGCTCGCGGCTGAGATGATGAGGAAAATCATTGATTGGGCGGCAGCCAAGTACCCCGCTTCGGGAAATCAGCCGCACATTCGGGCGCAGATGGGCGTTATCGGTTTCAAGATCGGCGGTCTTTCGGGTACGTCCCAAGGGAGAATTTTTGTGGGTGCAGATGGCGAAATTCCTGAGGCGGCGTCTTTTATCAGCCGAACCGCGCGAGCGGTTTTTGGCGTTGATCCAGAGGACGACCAGTCTTGGGCGGTTTTCAGGACAAGCGTTTTCGAGTGGCGCCTGCTGACCGGGGTTGAAGAATTGTCAGAGTCTGATGCCCAAGCCCTCGAAGAGTTCCCCAATAGAAACGCCTTCGTTTTTGGCAGCCCTGACATTTTTCAGAAACGCCGGGAGTCTTTCAAAAAACAAGTGAAAATCGTTCGCCAGCTGCGTGTTCTTAAAGAGGGGTATGAGACGATGATCAAGACCTTATGGAACAGTCCGGGGCTCTCCGCTCAAGAAAAGATGACAGTGCAGTCCGAGCAGGCCGACAGCATCATTGAGCGGATATATGTCATAGCCCGGGATCTCTATCCCGACCAGATCGATCAGTTGGCGCTGATCGTCAATGGCAGCCAGGGACGCAACGAGATGCAGCGCAATTCCGATTCCGAAGGGCATATTGTACTGCGGCACGAAAACGATGCGCCCGAGGCGACTGCATTTTTACTCAGTGCCATCCGCCGGCTTTTCGGTTCGGAATGGCACCGGATTGTGGTGGAGGATCCCATCGACATGCGTCTTTCAAAAGGAAAGGATTTTGAACGGCAGGAGCAAGAATTAACCCTTGCCACGGAACTTTTGGATGCGCGTTATTTGATCGGCAATAAGGCCTTGGCCGACGCACGCATTGATTCCTTTGAACAACAGGTTCGGGAAAACAGAGAAGACTTTGTCAGGTCCCTGCTTGATGTTTGGAACGGCCGTTATCAGAAAGGCGGCGTGCTGCAGGGACTTTATGAACGCGAACCGAATATCAAAGGCGGCATCGGCGGTATGCGGGCCATGCACTATGCGCGTTGGATCGCCCTGGTTTATACCGGAGAAAAAGGGACGGCCAAGGGGCATGACACCGAGCGTTATTTTGAAAAACTTCTTGAGACCGGGTTTTTGCAAGCCCGTGAACTGGCACGTGCCAAGGATGCGTATGATTTTATGCTGAGAGTCCGCGAAGGGCTTGGGCAGATCAAAAAAGAGCAGGGTCTCCCGAATCCCGATCAGGTGACGGCGGATGTCAAAGGGGACCTGGCAGAGTATTTGGGATACGAGGATCTTGTGAATAAGGAAGGTGTGCTTCTCGAAACCGCTGTTGATAAAATGCAGCGACAATATTACATCCGGTCCTTCAGGCTTTTTCAATTTGTTTCCCGGCTGTTGCGCCGGATTTCCGAATCGGAGGGGATCCGTCCCGTGCTTGAAACCCCGCATCCGGACGCAAGTCACCGGGTTGTCGAGCAATGGGGCGCGCGTGTGGTGCTTCTCGAAGGTTCCATTTTTGGGATGAGCAGCGGATTTCGCACGGTGGCCCATGAACAAGCGGCACCCTACCTTGTTCCGGCGCTGGATTCAGACAGAAGCCCCCTGAAAAAAATCGCGCCGGAGGCCATTTTACCCCTCTGCCTATATGCCGCAGAACATGATGAGCTTAAGCTCAGCGGGGGCCTGCTGGATGCCTTGCGCAATTCGATGGTCGGTTTTAATAAGCGATTCACTGAGGATAAGGACTTTCGCACTCAAGCAAAAGCAGATTTCCTAACGATATTAGGACAACCTCATCGGGTGGCCTACGCGCTTGAGAGAATGCACTATATCGGCCTGATCTCCATTTTGTTTCCCAGTTTTTCACGCATCAAGTACCGGACCCGCTTTGGTTTGGATGACCGCACCACGCTTGACCGTTTTGTAATTCAAAGCATCGCGGCTTTGGATCGACTTGTTTTTGACTTTGACAAGATGCCTGACCTTCTCGAGGAAAGAACCCCGAACGCAGCGGAGCTCTTTTTTTCACAGATTCGCTCCTCAAAATCGCTCTTGCGCGATCTGCGTCTGGCGCTCTTACTGCATACATTCGATGCGGAAGAAATCAAAACAGCTGTTACGACGCTCGGCCTTCACGCCTACTCCGTGGGCGCGGCCGATTGGTTCCGTAGACACCAGAGCGATTTGCTCGAATTAATACGGCGAGGGGCTTTTTGGGACGGCAGTGTTCTTCCGGATTACGTAGCGCGCGTTATCAAAGGGAATTCATTAAGGTGGAAGATGCTGATCGCAGCTTCGCTGGCCCGGCTCTATGCTTTGCGGCCGCAGCAGTTCAGGTTTTATCTCAAGGCGGTGGAACCTGCTTTTGTCATCGAACCCTGGGTGGTTGCTGGAAATGATGAAAGATTCTCTGCCTGGCTGGATGAACAAACCGCTGCGGAATATGGGCCGGGTTCCGAAGGGGCTTTCTGGCAGAGGTTTGGAAATACGCGAACGGTCAATACGTACGTTTCGATGGTTCCGCTTCAAAAGACCGTTGGGAAAAATGAAACCGATGGCACTGCAGCAATCAGTGTCTATCACCGGCAGGTCAAAGATGTCCCGGGGCGGCTTGAGCGTATTACCGGGGTTTTGGCTGCCAATGGCCTTGCGGTTCAATCCCAAATTGTGGGCACCGCCGTGAGCGGCAGTATTGCTAATAGTTTTATTGTGACTGAGACCGAACCCTGGCGCAACCGGTTGACAGACGACGCACGGGCGCGCGAATTAGAACAAACGCTTGGGGCCGATCTGGTGGATGTTTTGGAAAAAAACATTCCAGTTTCTACGCTGTTCCAGCGCAAAAAAAGAATGGCGAATTACGTTTCCCGACAGCCCCAGGCGCTGTTGAAGATTCAAACCGGCGTCATTTTTGGCGATTTTAATTTACGCGGCGCGGCTCTGGGTACCCCCGGAACGCGGCAGGATAAAACGGTGATGCGCGTGCAAACCGCAGACAGGCCCCTTCTGCTTTACGCGCTTACAAAACTTATCACAGGCTACGGTTTTAATATTCATGCCGGCAGCACCATCGACACCGAAGGATACGATGCACGTATTGGGCGCGCAGCCGTAGATACGTTTATTTTGAGCGATCAAGGAAAAGCTTTATCGGAAAAACAACAGGCGGATCTCAAAGCCGACATCAAGTACTGGCTCAACCGCAACGCGGATGCGCAGGCCCCCGGCAGACCGGTAGAGAAGGCTTTTAGCTTGGCGCAGCTTGACCGGCACGTGGCCCTCGTGCAATACCGCGAAAAGCTGGAAACGTATCTTGAGCGTATGCGGACTGGCACGGTGCCGCGAATAGGCTATGTCGGTGATATTCACGGGAATGTGAAACAGCTTCAGCGTATTTTAGACCGGCTGAAGGCGCATGGCGTGACCCGTACCGTTTTTGTGGGAGATGACCTGGATGGCCAGCCCTGGGGGCTGGAGGTGATGGACAAGCTCAAAGAATTAGTTGAGACCGAAAAAGCCGTGGCCTTGCCCGGCAATCATGAATTTATGTTTTTTGCTTCGGTTTTGGGCAGTGATACCGGCAATTTTGATCTTTGGTTAAAATCCGGAGGGTGGGCCGTCGTGCGCGAAGCCTTTCCCAAGGGGATTGAGGGCGTGGACATCTCGACCGATGAGGCGACGCGTGCTATTCGGCTGAGCGCTGAGACCGAGGATTTTTTAAAAATTGTAAACGCGGTAAGAACAAACCCGCGTTTGGTGGAAATGGCCCGCTGGTGGAAAGCGCACTCGCCTTTATTTTTTGAAGATGAGAATCTTGGCTTCAGCGTGCATGCGGGTTTGAAAGTCGATGCAGAGGGCAACCTTCGCATGGATCTCTCGGATGCAGAGGCGAGTGGCAGACAGCCGCTGGATCAGCTCCAAGCGGACTGGCAGAGGGGCGATCCTGCCGATGATGTGCGCAGGACTCTTTTAGCACACTCTGCGCCGTCGGCGCTGCTGTGGGCCAAAGACTGGTATCGAAGACTTCCAACGCCTGCTCAAAACCCCGCGCCCCTTCAGAATCTTTTGCTCACGCTGCAGTCGCTGGCCATTTTCTTTGGGCATGACGAAGTAATCAACAGCCCGCAGGAACACCTGGATGTTTCTGTCGCCTATCAAGGCATCATTAACCCTATTGATTTGGGCATGCACAAAGGTGAAACATTTGGCGGTTTTGTCATCTCTGACGAGCAGGGCCGCAGGCATTTTGTGCTTCCTCCCAAAGACAAAGAGCCTGCGGCCGCTGAACTGAAGAACGAAGTTCCTCAACAGCCCTTCAGCCGCAAGTTTGTGATGCGGCAGGCCCAAGAGATGTTGGCGATCACCGTGCAAGCCATCGACGAAAATCGCCGCAGTGCAGATTCACAGAAATCTGCCCGTGTCATGGCACGTTCGGAGATACGGGCGGCCGCATTCTTACCGCTGTGGCTGCGTCAACCGTTCAAGGAAACCTGGAACCGGCTGCTACGGAGTTGGGCCCAGCCACGCAGATACCCATGGTCAGAAATGGTTGCCGGCTGGATGAGATTTGAACAAAGCAACCCCGCGGCCCCGCATCCCGCGCTTTACATCGAACGTTTTGACTCGGCCGCAAGTTTTACAGAGGCCTGGGCCCCGTGGCTGGGCAAGCCTGGTGAACAGGTTCTCGAGATTGATTCCATGTCGGGAAATAACCATTTGCGGGTTGAGATTGGTTCGGGGCTGCCGCATTCGCTGCGTTTCGCGATCAGCCGTGCCAAGGGAGGGCGCATCGAGGAGGTGGACAATATTTACTTCCGTTCCGATCCACCGTCCCAAACCGAGGCTGAGAAAATCTTTGTGGGCCTGCTGGCCTGGCTCAAGGCCCGCGGTTTTAACAGCGTGTCTTTGAATGAGCACGCGATCAATACATGGTTGGGAGAGGGCGGCGCTGAGAGAATTCTTAAAAAATATTTTTCGGCACGCTGGCCGGCTTTGAGCTGGAGAGGCGCAGGCAGCCAGATTTATTACATCTTGTCTGATTTGTCATTGGAGAATGAATCTCACTTTGTGGGGCCCGTCAAAGTTCCTACGCCTGCGGATTTGAAACGCGCTGCCGCAAGTTCCCGGCGGGCCGTGGAGTCCGGCGCTGAGAGCCCTCCCATTGCTGACGTTAAGCCCAAAGTGGAATGGCCCCAGAGAACGGATGGAATTTATCAAGCTAACATTACCAACAGGGATGGAGCATTCCGGTTGCTTGTTTACCCGCAGGCTCAGGGCGGACAGATGACGCTAAGCCGAACGAGAGAAAACCCATCTTCAGACAGCCGCGTTCAGGAAAGTTTAAAAATTCAGGGGGCCGCGGTAAGTTTGAACATCCATCGTGAGGTTTTATCCACCGGAGCCGCCCTGGACCAGAATCCAATCTATCCGCTGCAAAATGATCGTGTTGTGCCGGGTGGCATCGCCGCCAATGCGTCGATACCACAAGCGTTGTCACAACTGGGTGGCTATCCAGAATTTTATGATCAATTTGAACAGCAACTGGAGGCATTTAGAGGGGCCCTTGAGCAGGCTCTTCGGGCAGTCACGAGCGCAGGGGTTCCGGCAAATCAAAATCGTCCCGGTGCCGCAGAAATGAATTTACTCGAACCTCTGCCAAAACTTTTAGCGGACATGATTGCCCAAGGACAGGCCTGGAACGAAAGGGCCCATGTGGATTTTTCACCTGAACAACGCCGGGCCATTGAGGCAAAACACAATGTTGTTATCCGCGTTCGGTCAGCTGCGTTGATGCTGGACGAAGAAGACGAGCATCGCCGGCGGCCCGATGAGATTGAAGTGGAAGGCGAAGATCAAGCGGCCGTGCAGCGAGCAGTCCGTGAAATCATTCAGCAATACCATTACGGTGTTTACAATGTTTATGGGCCCGAGGTTATTAGGGGCGGCATCGCCGCCGATGCGTCGATACCGCAAGCGCCGCCACAACCTGGCGTTGTGTCGGGCAGTCCCAGAGACGGAAAAACGATTTACAGTGTTCGAATGGTCAGTCGTTTTAAATTGCCGAATGCAGATTTACTCGATCTTTTGTGGTCTGCGGCGCCTGCCATTTTACCCGTCCAAGCGGACAAGGCTAAACGCTCCGAGATGCGGGTGCCTGAACACATCCTCGGTCCAGAAGACACCCTTTTTATTGGCGATGGCATTGATATTGCCGCGAGTAAAATTCAGACGCACAAGGCAAAGATTCAAGTCTATGCGCCGGGAAAAGTGGTTTTGCGCGGCGCAAGCGGTTTAGCCCTGCCGGATTCTGAGAAGAGAGACACTGCCGGTTGGCTGTCCTTTCATCTTTCTGTGGGGGAAGGCTTTACGATTGAAGGAGGCATTCATGTGAGATTGAACGAAATCAATGCTGCGAAGGGGCTCGGCCGCCGGGTGAGTTTGGGGGTCATCGCGCCGCCTCAGGTCGACGTTGTGCTCGCGGACACACCCTACTGGGACAAAAAGAGAGGCGCGACAGTCGGGCGTGTTCGATCGATGGAAGGCGGCAAGGGGTACCAGCTGCTTGAGGCCCAAAATCTGAGGAGTGCTGTTGAAGCCATCCTGGCGTTAAGACAAATTCGTCTTCATCATGTGGGTTCCGTGGTCATCCTGCCTGCCGACGGAACAAGACAGAGCAAAGTGGAGGCCGCTAACCTAAAGCAACCCGGGTTTAGGAGAATTTTAGTTAAGCGTAACGACCGCATTCAGGTGGTGTTGAAAACAACCGAACGCCGCCGAAAAAAAAATGACGGGCTCAAAGACGCCCAAAGACAAATCAAAACCATTCTTGCTGGTGTCCGTAATGAGATGAGCCAGCAAGGGTCTGGAATTAAGGACGAGTATAAAATAGAAATCCAAAATTCTTTGGCAGCGATCGTACGAATCTTGAATGCAAAAGAACCGCTGGTTTTAGAAAACACGATCACAGAACTCATCCGCCGATTCAGGGAACTGGGGGGCAGTGATCACAAATTTGCCCTGCGTTTAGAAGGCATTCTTCCAGCGGTGCAGAAGTGGGAATCTTTGCTGCCGTCGAAACGCTCGGAAATGCGGGCTCAAGCATTTGATATTGCGGCGGGCCAACGGCAAGTGATTGCTCCGGGCATTACGATGCAGCTGGTCCGTGTGGTTCAAGTTGAAACACCGGGGGAAGGTTTGCTGCCAAATGCTGAAATTATTTTTAGCACTGCAGAGCCGATTCGGAATACATCGGGCGACAAACCTGTGCCGGTTGAAGCGGACGCTGTAGTCCAGGTTGACAATTTTTCAGAATTTCAAATTGGGACTGGCAAACAAGGGCACTTCAAAACCGTTATTACGCTTATCGACATGGACATCAAGGCGCAGACGATTAAGGTGGACATCCAGCAATCACGCCGCCGCTCGGAAATGCGGCAAAATCAAACGGAATTGAACGCGCAGTTAGAAGAAACGCGAAGGCAGGGGATGACTAGTGAGGAGTTGTCCGACCGGGAGATTTCTTTGAAAAATAATCGTAGATCGCCGCTGCAACTATCAGCAAAACAATTATTCCAAGACCTACCAGGGTTTCAATCATTTAGTGACCTTCTTTCCTGGGTGGTAACAGCAGCCATGCTACCACAAAGAAAACAGGAGTGGCAACGGCCAAGACTATTCGCACTTTTATCGGATAAGTCAGAAAGAATCCAGATGCAAGGCCTGCCGCAATTACGAATTTCAGCAAATCCATTATGGACCGTGCCAAAAAATCCCGCCGTTGATTCGTTAAAAGCTGTGACATTGCGTTCCCCTTTCGTAGGAGGAAATCTTACAATGGGATTTATTTTTAGCCAACTAATTATTTCATATATTACATATAGTCGTTCTGAGATGCGCACAGCACCTGCTCCAGAGATGGAAATTTTTACTCATCCTGGATTCATGGAATTGGCGACAGAGAAGCTGGCCAAGGATCTTTGGAGTGCGTCGAACCCCAGCAATAATCCGCCCCATGAGGGAGACCTGGGGCAACTAGGGCTGCCCGATTGGTATCATCTTCCCGGCCCTTGGCAAACCCTTCAGCTGAACTTATCCGAACAGCTCGTGGCTGGCGAGCAGAGTATTTTAGTTCCCGATGTAACGTGGAATGACCGTGTAGGGCTGGTCGCCGAGGCGATTTATTTGGCGAAGCGCGGACCCTACGGTGCTTTTCGAGTTCAAAGCCCAGAAGCGCAATTGCGTGATTACCTGCTTGGCCTCGATGTGGTGGCTGCCGTGGACAGTGTTTTCCCGTACGATTTTAAACCCAGCGAAGTCGTTAATTTTGTCTTTGATTCAACCAAACTCAATTATGGCACGGCATCTCCGGAAGATCTTGCACGCCTAGAGGCGCTTGGGATTTTTTATCATCACGAAATGCTAGGGCCCACCCAGGAAAAAGGCGGTGACTGGTTCCGCGTTTCGTTTACCGCGGATCGGCGCTTCGCACTTTTTGAAATGGCTGACGGCACGGGGCATGGTCCCACGGCCCTGCAGGCAGTCTGGCTTCGACAAATGATTGCGGATGCTGAAACCAGGCGCGGCACTCTTTTGACCCAGATTGTCAAACGTACCGATCCCAAAGAGCGTAATCGTTTTGTTCACGAACATTTATTTAGTTTGGGTGAAGCCATTCAACAACGTCAGGTTGGAGAAGGCAAATTCTATACCTATGCCCTGGCTCTTGTAGATTACAAGACCGGCCAAGTCCAAGAATGGGGCGGCGGACACCATCTTGCTGTTGCTCAAATGACAGGTATTCGCGGCGCTGAATGGCGGCCCCGGTTTCACGATGAAGCCACATCCACGAGTCCATTGGGTGGATCTTTTCCTGAGGCCGCACTAAGCACTTACCAGCCCTTAGTGAGCAAAAACATCATCCTTGATCCGACAGAGCGTGTCAGCAAGTTGATGATTTACACGGATGGTGCTTGGCCATTTATTAACGGTGATTTGGGCGTGCATGCGGCATTGCAGAATCCGTCTATCATGGATTTGCACGGGCAGGAGCTTCTCCGGGCATTGACGAAACTTACGGTCTTTAAAGGCAAAGATGATGTCACTATTCTGGTGGTGGATGTAGACCGGGGGCGTCAAGTGTATCAGCGGCCAGGATTGTTGCTCCCGCTCAATATACAGCGTTCGGAAGTGCGGGGAAGCAAAGCTCATGCTCATGCGTCGTTTATGGATTCCGGGGCATCTTTTTGGCAGGCTAGTGATAAGCCGATTTTTATGGTGGTCGGCGCGGGTGTGGCAGGCATTGAAACTTCGAGAGTGCTTTTGGAAAACGGTGCCCGCGTGATTCTTGTAGACCGTCTGCCTTTTGCCGGCGGTCTGGGGGCCATCGGCATTCCGCCCTGGAAAAAAACTCTGAAAAAAGACCTCGCTCGCCGAGTCAAAACCGTGCTCCAAAATCCGAACCTGCTTTTTTTCAGTAGTGCCGCGATTGGAGATGGGGTGCCGCAGTACCATGTCAGCGCCCTTAATTTTTCAGCCGAAGAATTGAAGAGGCTTAGAATCCCTATCGTTCTGGCAACCGGAGCGCCAGTACCGCATACGATCGTCCCCAAGGGAGCCCGCAAGCCTGCCAACATTTTCAGTGCCACCAACGAACTTTTTGCGATTCGCAATTGGAATGAATATATTCGCGCATCTAAAACTAAAGGGGGGCTTGGGTATGGGTATTTGCCTACAATTCCGGAACCCAGCCTTGAAGGCACGATGGCGGTTTGGGGGGCCGGCAAAGTCGCTTTTGATGCTCTGAAACTACTGCAGAAACACGGTAAAACAGCACATGAAATACTGCATATTTACCGCGGCTCTGTTGACTTAATGACCAGTCTTGATTACGGGCCCTACAAGGAAGTCCTGGAAAGAAAAAAACGGACTTACGAACTCAGAGACATTCAAAGTTACCGTACCGACGAAAAAGACCGGATGACGCATTTGATTCTACGAAAACGCCAGATCGTTGGATTTAAAATGGGCCGCGACCGTCTTCCCAAACCGCTGATGCGAGGCGGTGACAAGACAAAACCCTTTCGTTTGGCCAACGGCATGACCATGATCGATGCGGTCAATCGTCTTTTAAAGGCAGATGAGGCGGACCCGAATAAAAAATTCTTTAAAAACCGCAAGGCTTTTGTAAAAGCATTTGAACACGTTAAACCCTTTTTTGAGAAAAATCCTTTTGGCTATGAATTTAAAGTGATCCCTACGGAGGAAACCGAAGAAATTCCGGTCGATGGTTTAATTGAAGCCATTGGCAATGACGTTCAGGAGATCCCTGGTTTCAACCGAGTGAAATTTGACAAGCTGACAGGGGGCGGAAAACTTGGGGACATTCTGGTCGTGCGTGTAGGGCAAGCCGATACCCGGATCGGCGCCGTGACCCACACTGATGCCTCTGTTGAGCGGGCAACGCCGGTGCTTTTGAGTGCCGTCAAAGCAGGCCAGCATTATAAAGATAAAACCATTCGGGCCGCATTAACGCCTGTGATTAAAAGACGTTTTGCGGGTTTACGGCAGGATCTTTTGAGCAGTTTTAAAGAATACAAACAGTTCATCCACCACCTGGGGCCGAGCGGAACCCGGGAATGGCTGATACGCGCCGGTTTGATCAAAACCTTTCAGGATTATTTGCAGCGGCATCCTTCAGACATTCCTGCCGAACAGGAAAAAATTACAAAGTTATCCAACTATCTCAACCGATTGGCTGCACGTTCCGAAGTGCGGTGGGCCAACCACGAGAGCCGCATCAGCGTCGCGAGGTTGTTGGATGCGATCACAAAGAATTCACGAATCGATAATCAAAAATTTAGTGTCGCGGATCTTCAGCGCGAGAAAATTGATCCGGGTTCGGTATCAGCTCATCTGGCGGCGGCGACGAAATTTAATTTTGTCAAACGGTTGGAGCGGGGGGGTTATCAATTGACGCCTCTTGGGAAAGAATTCGCGAAGGCCTTTAACCGCGGAAAGCAGCAGGCCGAGCAGCCACGAGATCTCGCATTAAATCTTTTAATGCGCAGCCGTGAGTTTGCGCCTGAGCTTGATCGCGAGGACAGTTGGGCCCTTCAAGATGTAAAAAATGAAAAAATCATTGGGTTATCAAATCCAAGGCTCGTGGTAGAACAGGCCCTAAGGGAAAAACTAATCAGGAGAGTACCGTCCAAGAGATCCCAGTATGTGGTGACTCTGAAAGGGCGCGGATTTGCTTATGGATTGGTTGAAGCAGCGCCTGCGATCAAAGCTGTTTCGCAAAAGGACGCAATGATTTTAAAGGCGATTGCCGTGGTTGCTAAGCGGCCATCTTTGCAATCAGCGGTCACGGCTGAGCAAGTGCGCGAACAGCTAGGGGAGATGGGGTATCGAACGGAAAGTCTGAGACTCTCTTCCTATACGGGGACCCATGGATATCTTCTAAAGACAGAAAACGGCGTATCAAGGAACGCCCCTCGCTATGAATTGACTCCCTACGGTGTTTTTGTAACCGCTTGGTTACAGCAGTCGACTCATTGGGAGCTCAGTATTTATAAAAAAATGCAGGAGTGGCAGGAGGCTGAAAAACGGAGAAGCAAAACGGGTTTTTCCCAAGATGACTATGCTGCGACGCTCAAAAAGCTGACAGATCCTAAGGCTACGATTTCGTATGAGGACTGGAAGACTGTGCGCGACATGATGAGTGAACAGCAGCTTTATGATCTCGCTCGAGATTTCGACGAAGCTTATGGAAAATCCACATCAAAGGTACAGCTGATGCATCGAAGGGGGGAGATCAAATCCCTGATCCAAAGCGTCATTTTAAAACGTTTCTGGAATCCAGAAGCAGAACTTTCAGACGATGATTGGAGGCGCATCAAAACAGATTTTAGCCGCAACTCTGTTCAAGGAATGTTGGGCAGTTTATCCTCCCGCCTTAGCGGTCATGCTCAGAGGTTTGCGTACGAAAAGGAGCTGACGCCAACGACTCGAGCGGTTTTCTTGGGAAGGCAAACCCGTTTATCTGAAATCTCGCAGCAGCGTCGCTCAGAAGTGCGCACCGGGATTTCAGTTTCCATCCATGTGGCTGCTAGAGCGGCTGAGTTTGATAAAAATCCCTACCTGGCTTTTCCCCAGCTGACTGCCTGGCTGAGCCAGAAGCGCTGGTTTATGGAAAAAAACTCCACAATCATCGGGACGGAATATGTGGATGCATTTATGTTTGGTGAAGAAACGGGGATCAGTCTTCACGGAGTGATTGTGCGATTCTTACTGCGCGGTGCCGGCGAAGGACAGCTGTCGAGCAAACAGTACTTTCTGCCTGTGATCGTTTCTCAAAGTGCGCCTGCGGGTGTTCAGCCCGAAGATGTCGTGCAGGTCGAACTTTCTGACGGCCGCAGGTATTTATCTTTAGCAGAGAACCAAAGTGTTTACCAGAAATTATTGCTTCGTCATTTCCGTCATCAAACGACGATTTACACCTGGAACAACGGCCGTGTCATCTTTAAACCTTTTGGTCAGACGCTGATTGATCTAGATGAGAATGATTTAACGGCAAAGCCTTTGAATGTTTCTACTTCCAATGTGCTGACGCAAGTTGTTTCCGGAGATACGCATATGATCGGCAAATCTTATAGAGATACTCGCGGCCCCAGCGTTCCTGGCAGCAACCGGCGGATTTGGCCGAAGAATGAGGAGTTATCGAAAATTGAAGCACTGACCGCCGCTGGTTACCCGCAGATTCCGGCCATCTATGGAAGTATGGAAT
>CAYMUZ010000211.1:0-4692 GCA_964393875.1 uncultured bacterium
GTCACACGCATCGGCAATCGGCTCGTCAACGCCTTGGAGCGCAAAGATTTCAACTACAAATTTTCAGTCGTTGTGGATAAATCTCCCAACGCCTTCACAATTCCTGGCGGAAATATTTTTGTGCATACCGGCCTGCTGCAATTTGTCGAAAGTGAGGAAGAGCTTGCCGGAGTCCTCGCGCATGAGATGGGGCATGCTTACGAACACCACCCTGTGAAGTCGCTCTCCAGATCCCAGGGCCTCGATCAACTCTCAGCGCTGTTATTCAAAGAAAACACCAGCCAACTCAAGGCATTGGCATTAAAAATTGCCAAGGGCGGTCTTTTAAACAGCTACGGACGGCAGGATGAGCGCGAAGCCGACGCTATTGCGTACCATCTTCTCACACAGGCCGGTTATTCACCCGATGGCCTGCTTCGCTTCTTCAAAAAGCTTGAAAAAATCAGTGGTTCGGGCGGGACGCCCGTCTTTCTGAGCACTCACCCATCGACCCCGGACCGAATTCAACGTCTCGAAAACCTGAAAGCCTCCAGCACGCAGAAAAAGCTTTCTCTCAACTCAGGGAATGTGCCATGAATGAAAACGTAAAGGCAAAAATTCTGTTGGTCGGAAGTGATCGATACCTTCTTGGTAAACTTCAGGAATCATTGAAGCAGGATGGCTGTGAAGTTCAAGTTGTCCACTACTCGGATGAGGCTTTAAAGGAGTCTGCCGATTGGAAACCTGACTTGATTTTTTTACAAGCCCTCGTCGACAGCGAGGGCCTGGATGTTCTCACCGTTCTCGCGGAACTCAAAAAAAACAAGGCCGGCGCCTTTGCAATGATGATCGTTTTTACGCCAAAAGCTCAGGCCATTGACACCACCAAAGAGCTGCGTGGATTTACGTATAAAATTACTTACGAAGAAAGCCGCGATCTCATCGAAAGTATTCGTCGGTTTATCAGCACTTCGTTCACCCCCGCCACCCATGCCGCTTCCGCTCGTAAAATTCTGGTCGTCGACGACTCCCTGCTCCAGCGCAAATTGATGGCAGCCACCATTATGGAGGCCTCCCCAGGCTTTGAAATTCTTGAAGCGGCGGATGGCAGTGAGGCGATTGAACTCTTGGGGAGAAATCATTCCCAAATCAAGCTCGTGATTTCAGACTGGAACATGCCAAAACTTTCGGGGATTCAATTCGTCGAAGCATTCAGTAAAGTCCCAAAACTTCACAAAATTCCGCTGGTGATGGTAACCGCCAATCACCTGGACACAGAAGTCCAGGAAGCCTACCGCTGCTACCCAAAACTCGCCGGCTATCTTCAAAAACCGTTCACCCCTGAAAAGTTCCGCAAGTTCGTCGCCCCATTTCTTGAAGCTTAGGCTCTGCAAAACAATCACGGCGGCTTAGAAGCGATAAAGAACCCAGGAAGATTCCGGGGGTGAAAGTCGCTGTGCGTGGACGGTAAGAAAATCAAGCAGGGCCGGATATTTTTCAAGTTCACTTTTATCTTTGGCCAAAAAAAGCTGGGCCCCCTGCCCCACAAGATACTGGACCCATAACACGAAGTCTTTCATCGCCGTTTCATAGCGAGTCACTTCCCCCATGTCTGCGCCGCTGAACTCCGAATTCTTAAAATAATAATTGAGCGGCTTGCCAAGAGCTTCGGGCTCCATCGTCCAACACGGGCGGTCCGCGTAATAAACCATCACCGCAGGCCCCGTCCCAAAGATAATCAACTTTTCATCCGGACGGGTTTTCTGCCGCAGCATTTGCGCGGCTTCAGGCAATGCTGGAGTGTCGTCCGGATTTTTAAAAAGCGGGTTCCAGGCAAGCCAGAGCGAAAAAACCGCGTAGAGAATCACTGCGAGAACCAAAAGAGTACGCCGTGCAAATCCGCTCACAAACCGTGAGCCGGATGAATGGATCCGCTGCGTAAATACCGTCCATCCGGCCGCCGCCGCAAATACATAAAATGGAAAAAAGGCATACAGATAAAAATCATGCGCCATGATTTTTTGGGGCAGTAACATTGCCAACAAAGCACCGGAGGCGAGCCCTAATGCCACAATCCACCGCCCCGCAGTTCGGGCGCATCTCCACAAACCTGCAAAGGCGAGCATCGCACCCAAGGGAGTCAGCATTCGCACCGCCAGAATCTCGAACACGCGCCTGTAGAAACGGGCCTCTTTCAAATACACTACAGCGCCCATCGGACGCACCGCTTTCTGGATGAAAATATTGGTGATCACGTGAGAGGAATCCTGTGAAATAAAATACGTCCATCCATACCAAAGCACCGGCAGTAGAAATGCTATGAAAGAAAAAACGAAGCCCTGTTTCCAGTGAAACCGGCCCCCTCGCAAAAAAGTCAGCGCCAATGCCGGAAAGAGCAGAATAAAATGAACACGTCCGGTCACAGCGGTTGAAAAGAAGAGACCCGCTGCAGCCACAAGCCAAACACTTTCCCGTTTTTCATCGCGTATTTTCAGCAGAACCCAAAATGCCACGAGCAATCCGGTCAGGGCCATGGCCTCTGACATGAAGGCCTGTCCGTAAATCAATGCATAGGGTGAGAGTCCATAAAGAATGGCCGCAGGCCATGCGGTGGCCGCACCTAAAAGCCTGCCCGCAATTAATCCCATCAGCAAAATGGAGAGGGCATTGCAAAAAATCGCCTGAAAACGCCCCCAGAATTCAAGCGAGCCGCCAAGAAAGCGAGTGCCTGCGGCAGCTAGCAATGACGGAAAGGGGTACTGGTTCAAATGCCATGCGCGAGCCCCCCCCACGATCAAATCTATCTTGGGAATTAAACTATCGTGGAGATTCTCACGCAGCATATTGCGGCTGATCGCCGCCATGACTGAGGACTGGTAACTGGCGAAATGGCCTCCGAAAGGACGGCCGGCGCGGGGAAGATGGACCCCTAAAACGAAGGCGGCGAGCGCAGCGGCTCTCAGCAGTGTCTTCCATGAATCGCAATGACGGCAACCCGTGGTGACATCACTCATCGGAAAGTGCAAAATCGGTCCGCAGCTCTTCATCCGGCTGACGGCTTTGGATAGCTCGCACAATGAGTACGGTAGACACCAGCGCAGACCCCACGGCAAGATAAAGCAGCAGGGGGCCGCGCCAATCAAAATGAGACGCGCATCCGTTGAGCAGAGCCGCCAGCAAGACTAGATTCATCACGCTGGGGTAGGTCATGGTGTAATGGACCCCCATAAATGCCTGATGCGCGGGACTGCGTTCCTTTTTTTGAACAGGTTCTGCGGAGGCTGGGGCTTGCACAACCCGAATTGTTTTATATTTACGAAGATGTGAGAGAACGGCCCTGGAGCGGGCATCGTGCATCGCCAAAAGCAGTACTTGTCCCAGAGAAGCCAGCATGCCGCCCAAAAGAACGCTGAGGGCGCCGCTCTTGAGATACAGTCCGAAAGCCATCGCAGCCGGTACTAAAAAATTCATGAGGTAGTGATTGATCATATCGTAGTACATACCGGTCAGCGAGGTATCCCGTTTATCAATCGAAATGCGGCCGGTCTGTTTGTAATAGCGGTAGCGAGCCACTTCTCCGTCCATGCAGTCGATCAAGTACCAAAGCTGCAGCAGCAAGGCTCCGATGAAAAAAGTGCCACGCCACGGAAACGCCAGCACCAAGGCCGAAAAAATTCCGGCGGCAATCATCGCCTGACTCACCTGGTCCGCCGTGACGGAGCTTGGAAGAATCCTGCGCGTCAGGCGGATCGAAATCGGACGGCAGACATAGCGCATATAGACGTTGGAGACATCTTTTTTTGCCGTCGATTGACAGATTTCCTGAAGCTCCGAAATGCTTTCCATCAACACTCCACCTTGTGCTTTAAAAGCTCCGCGTTTTTAAGAATTTCATCTGATCGGTTGAGATAATACGACAAAATGAATGCATCTTCTTCCGGCGTAGGACTGCCGGAATTGTCATAGACAATCGCATCTTCGCAAATGCGCAAAGGCGAAATCGGTCGCGTTCGATCGCGTTCGTCAATGTCGCGAATCCTGCCGATCAATATCTCGATCGGCGGCTGAGACATTTTTTCGGCATCACTCATCAGCTTGATCATACGGCGCGCCCGTACTTCCAAAGACGCGATCATGAAAAATTTCCAGGCCGCATTTGGGAACACAGAACTTCCGATATCCCTGCCTTCCATAATCATCATGTCCGGACCCGCAAAAGCCTGCTGCCGCAAAGTCAGGACCTCTCTCACTTGGGCATGGCCCGCCACGAGTGAGGCCATTTCAACAATCTGGTAATCGTCTAAGGCAAGTGTCCAGTCCCTGCCATTGACAACCGTATGCAGATGGCCCCCCTCATTCTTAAATTCAAATTTCATTCTACGAGCCAGATTCCCCACCCCCTGAGCGTCCTGTAAAGACAGGCCTGCCTCCAACGCCAGCTTCGCAAGCGCTCGGTACATGTGCCCTGTATTGATATAGGCAAAGCCGGTGCGCTTCGCCAACGCCCTCGCTACAGTGCTTTTCCCGCTGTACGCCACACCATCAATGGCGATCACCTGAGCTTTTTTCATAGAAGACCCTGTTGTGTCAAAACATAAAAAAGAGGCACGAGTGATTTCGCATCACAGATTTCTCGCGACCGGATCATTTTGGCAGTCTCCCTTAAAGAAACAATTTTTGTTTCAAGCACTTCATCTTCTTCCAAAGCGGCCG
>CAYMUZ010000212.1:0-10477 GCA_964393875.1 uncultured bacterium
TCGTAAAACTTGCTGGGACGGTGTGCGTAATTATCAGGCGCGCAATTTTTTGCGCGATTCGATTCAGCCCGGTGATCAGGTCTTGTTTTATCATAGTGGCGGTGATCCCTCGGGTGTGGCAGGGCTTGCCGAAGTCGTGCGTTCCGGTTATCCCGATCCCTCCGCATTCGTAAAGGGCGACGTTCACTATGACCCCTCCAGCAAGCCCGGTCAGCCCACTTGGTTCAGTGTCGATATCCGCTTCCTTAAAAAATTTAAACGGGTTTTGTCATTGCAGGATTTGCGCTCCGTGAAAGGACTTGAGACGATGCTGGTTTTAAAACGGGGTCAGCGTCTTTCCGTACAGCCGGTGACTGCGGGTGAATGGAAACTTGTTTTGCAGAGCCTAAAGCAGGTGGGGGCATGATGCAGGTCAATTTCTCTAAACACGCTCTATGGATTCATTCTGTTTATTTTTGGTTGCAGCGCGATAAAAGCGATCATGAACTGCCGGCCTTTCTCCAGGCGCTGGAAAGTCTGAAAGAGATACCGCCGGTGAAGCAGTTATGGGTGGGAACCCCCGCGCCGACCGATCGGCCGGCCGTGGATTCCACGTATGATGCCGCGCTGACGGTGTTTTTTGAAGATGCCCAAGGGCATGCTCTTTATCAAAAACACCTGCTCCATCAAAATTTTCTTGAAAATTACCGAGCTTGGTGGCGAAAGGTTGTGATCTATGATTTTCAGTCGCCTTAGCTGGCCCGTGTGGGCGTATCATCCTCTGGTTTGGACGACAGTGACTCTGACCGTTCTGGGGCTGTGCGCTTATCTACCGCCGCGCATTCAAGAGCCGGTTCTGCGCCGGCGGATTAATCTTTACCTTCTGGCCCCCCTCTCATTAATTTTGATTCTTTATGTGTATCCAGTGGGTATTGAGTTTTGCCGCCGCTGGGCGGTGGGGCCGGGGCGTTGACAGAGAGGCTTTGACCGCAGCCTCAGAAAGGCAGAATCGTGTTTGTCCGTGATCTGATGAATTCTTCTGTGATTAGCGTGCACGCCGATACAACCATTCGCGAGATTTATGCCGTAATGGTACGGTACGGATTGGAAGATTTTCCGGTAGTCGATTCCAATCAAGAATTACTTGGGATGTTGTATGAGGAAAACATATTGCATGCGCTTTATCCCGATCTGCGCAAGGGCACCTCGGGTTCGCAGGATTTTGCCGATCTGGATGAAGCCGGTATCCGAACCGAAGGTCTTTGCGTGCGGGACATTATGACACGCGATGTGCGAACGGTGGCATCTGACGCGCAGGCTCTGTGGGCAGGGGCCCTTATGCTTGCGCGCGGTGTGCGCAGCCTTCCGGTGCTCGATCAGAACCGGCTGGCGGGTATGATTTCGCAGCAGCAAATTTTTCTTGAAGTGATGAAAAATTACCTTCGATCAGACGCGCCGGCACGCCCCGTTTCCTTCCGTAAAAAGAAAGAGGTTTCAGCGGCTGCCGATCGGCGGCTTTTTGCCCGGATCTCTCTCTCGATCAAGGTTGCTTACAAGCTGACCAGTCCGGCAGGACTGCCGGTGCGCTATCCGGGCCGTATCGCGGAAGCGCTTAATCTGAGCCCCGGGGGAATGTTGTTTTCCGCGAGCGAGCCGTTGCCGCCGGGGCGTTTGGTCGATGTGGTTTTTGAGATCCCTGGCGGCCAGCAGCCGATCAGACGATTGGCCAGAATCATGCGTCTTGTTCCCGGAAAAAAAGGAATTTTTCAAACTGGCATTATGTTTTTGGCGACGACTCCTGGCGGGACGGCAGAGATTCAAAAATACTTGATGAAGATCGTGAAAGGATGACATGACACAAAAAAAACAGTATTTCATCGGGCTCGATATCGGGGGGTCGAAAATGCTTGCGGCGGTCTTGGATCGAAAATTCCGCGTAAGGGCTGAAAAAAAGATCAAGGTGGAGCCTGAAAAGGGCCGTGCCGTGTTTTTAAAAACACTCGAAGGTGCCGTGGCAGAGCTATTGAGAGAGGCTCATGTGCCCATGGGAAAAGTGGCTGCGCTGGGGGCGGGTTGTCCGGGCATTATTCCCAATTTGGGCGGCCGTATTGTCCTGTCCCCGAATTTGCCGTTTCTAAATTCGTTCGAACTTGGGCGCGCGCTGCAAAAGATTTTTCGTGTGCCTATTGCCGTTGAAAATGATGTGAATGCGGGACTCTACGGCGAATGGCGTTTTGGAGCCGCACAGGGAAAGCAGCATGTCGCAGGTATTTTTATGGGAACCGGCGTGGGCGGTGCATTGATTCTTAATGGGCAAGTCTATCGCGGTGCACTGGGTGCGGCGGGAGAGATTGGCCATACTTATTTGATTCCGCCTTTTCTGGGAGCCGCGCAGGTCTGTCCCTCGACGCTTGAGGGGTTAACCGGACGGCTAGCCATTTCTGCCGCCAGCGGATTACTGCTGATGCAGCAGAAAGCGCCGCATCTTTTTAAGGAAACGGGCTACGACGTCCGAAAAATCAAGAGCCGGTCGCTTTTGCGTGCGATTCAGGCTGGAGATCAGGCCCTTGACGATTTGCTGGCCGAGAAAGCCCGTTTTCTGGGGCTTGCCATGGCGAACCTGGTGAATCTGCTCAACCCAGATATGATTGTTTTGGGCGGCGGGCTCATTGAGGCGCTTGGCTCAAAGATGATTGTCGAAGCCCGGAAAACAATGCAGTCTCTGGCTTTGCCACCGCTCGCGCGTGCGGTTAAAGTCGAGGCGGCTGAACTAGGGGACTATGCCATTGTCAAAGGCGCGGCCGGACTGGCTGAGATGCTGATCGGTAAAAAATCATGAGCATCCCTCAAATCAAGCAAATTGTCGGCGTCATTGACATCGGAACGAGTGCGATTCGTATGGTGGTGGCAGAAATCGGACAAAAGAACGAAATCCGTTACCTTGAAAATTTACAGAAGCCGGTGCGGTTTGGACACGAGGTTTTTAAGACGGGACGCTTGAGCCCTGCGGCGATTCGCGAAGCCATTGGGATTTTAAAAAATTACAAAATTGTTCTTGAAGGTTACGGGGTTAAAAAAGTTCAAACCATTGCCACCAGCGCTGTGCGTGAAGCGGTGAATCGAGATAATTTTGTGGATCAGGTTTTTGTTCGCACCGGGTTTGATGTGGAGGTGATTGAGGGGCCTGAAGAAAACCGTCTGGAACTGATTGCGGTTGAACAGGCCCTTTCCGGGCACGTCGATTTGCAGAGTAAAAATTGTTTAATTGTCGAGGTCGGTTCCGGAAGCACGGAAGTCATTTTGCTGAATCAGGGGAACGTGGAAGTTACGCGGACTCTTTCGCTAGGGTCCATCCGCCTGCCGGAGCAAGCGGTGGCGGGAAAAACGGATTCGGTGGTGATGCAGAAAGTGTTGAAACGCAGTATTCACGATGTGGTGCTGTATGCCGCGCGTGAGTACAACTTTGAGCAGGTGGATACCTTTATTGCCATCGGGGGAGACATGCGCTTTGCGGCGTCCCATTTACAGAAAGAGAGCCCCGGTCCTTTTTGCATGATCGAGAAAAAAGCCTTCGTGACTTTTATCAATCAAATCGGTAAGTTGACCCCTGACGAGGTGAGCGCGCAATACGGTCTTTCTTACACGGACGCTGAAACGCTGTATCCGGCTCTTCTGGTCTACGCTAATTTTCTTTCGGAGACAAAAGTGGAGCAGGTGATTGTGCCCGGAGCCAGCATTCGTGACGGGCTTTTGATTGAACTTGCGCAAATGGTGTCGACCTCGAAACGCACCGATGTTTCAAAACAGGTATTAAACTCCGCGAGACATCTGGCTCAGAAATACCAGTACGACAAAATCCATGCGGCCTGTGTGGCGTCGCTGGCGCTCAAAATTTTTGACGGGATTGGGTCGGAATACGGGCTTGGCAGCCGTGAGCGGCTTCTCCTTGAGGTTTCTGCAGTGTTGCATGACATCGGTGTTTTTATTTCTCCGGCCGCTCACCACAAGCATTCAAGCTACCTTGTGGATGCCGCTGAAATTTTCGGTCTACGCAAAGCCGATAAAGACATTGTGTCGAATGTGGTTCGCTATCACCGCCGTTCAGTTCCGAGTGCGACGCATGTGCCGTACATGTCATTACCCAAAATAGACCGCGCCGTAGTCTCGAAGCTGGCGGCGATTCTACGTGTTGCCGATGCGCTTGATCACGGGCATCAGCAGAAAATCCGCCAATTGACCATGGAACGGACAGACGAGGCCTGTGTTTTCTGGATACCGGAAGATTGTGGCGATGTGTCGCTAGAGCGCGGCAGCCTACAAGACAAAGGCGCCCTGTTTGGTGAAGTTTTCGGTCTTTTGGTTGCGCTCAAGCAGGGAAGCCCCGGAGCCAAAGCGTGAGTGATCCCCTTCCCGAAGCCTCTGCGAATCGTTTTTTTGACCGTGAGTTTTCATGGCTTGAGTTTAACCGGCGTGTTTTG
Source organism: uncultured bacterium (assembly GCA_964393875.1). Lineage (GTDB taxonomy): Bacteria > Omnitrophota > Omnitrophia > Omnitrophales > Aquincolibacteriaceae > JAHFHB01. Next base: position 4,458 of record CAYMUZ010000212.1, read on the forward strand.
AGTGAAGCTCAGGATCCGGCTAATCTGCTCATGGACCGGCTGAAATTCATCGGGATTGTCAGCTCCAACCTGGACGAGTACTTCATGGTGCGGAGCGCCCGGTGGGAAGATTCAGCGGCGGCCGCCCGCCGGGTTTATGAGCGGGCCTTTGAGCTGATCGACCAGAGCAGCATTTATTTCAACACGACGCTCATTTCCGAGATGCAGGCCGCTGGCATTCACCGTGTGGTGCCGCAGGCCCTGACTGACAAACAGCGCGAGTACCTTCACGGATTATTTCAGAAAGAAATTTTGCCGCTGTTGACCCCCGTGGCTTTGCGGCCGGAGCATCCGGTTCCGGTGCTCACCAATCTGGGCATTTATCGTTTCGTCGAATTACGGGAGCCCTCAGGAAATGCCGAACCGTGCTACGCCGTACTCGAAATGCCGCGTACCCTTAGCCGTCTGATCAGCCTGCCGGGCCCTGAAAAATTTCCTTTTATGCTTGTCGAAGACGTCGTTTCTTTATTTTTGACGGAGATTTTTACGGGCTTTGCAGTGCTTGATCAGGGGGTCTTCCGGATTACGCGTGCGTCTGAACTCTCGTTAGATGAAGAGAAAGATGAAGATTTTGCCGAGCTGATGAGCGAGGCTCTGCGGTTAAGGCGCAGAAGTGCGATCGTGCGTCTTGAGATTTCAGCCTTGCCGAGGATGGAACGCTTTTTGGTAAAATATCTGGGAGTAGAGACCCATAAAATTTTCAGAAATCAGTCATGGATTGGTCTGCGTCATGTCTTTCAGCTGGTGCAGCAGCCGCTCTTTGAAGCCCTTCGTCGTCCGGATTGGAATCCAAAATTTGTGGAAGAGTTTGAAGATGCCGAAGACTTGTGGACAATGATTCGAGAAAAAGATCGTCTGGTGCATCATCCCTACGAGTCTTTTGATGCGGTGCTTCGGTTCCTGAATGAAGCGGCGCGTGACCCCGATGTTCTGGCCATCAAACAAACTTTGTACCGGACCCACAGTGATTCTGCCGTGATTCGCGCGCTTGAGTATGCGGCTGAAAATGGCAAGCAGGTGACCGTTCTGCTGGAACTGAAAGCGCGCTTTGATGAGGAACGCAATATTTTTTGGGCCAAACGTCTTGAAAATGCAGGGGCGAGCGTGCTTTACGGTATTGCCGGTCTCAAGACTCATGCAAAAGCCTGTTTGGTGATTCGCCGCGAATTGGAAGGCATACGCCGCTACGCGCATCTGGGGACGGGGAATTACAATGAAAAAACGGCCAGCCTGTATTCCGATGTGAGTTTTTTTACAGCTTCGGAGGTTCTGACGGCGGACCTGGCTCATTTCTTCAACATCATGACCGGATTTTCGCATCCGGTCGGGTTTTCATGTCTTGAGATCGCGCCTTTTGGAATGCGGCGGAAGCTGACGCGTCTCATTTTGCGCGAGGCCATCCGCAGTCAGAAAAATAAGCCGGGATTGATCATCGCCAAAATGAATTCACTTGTCGATTCTGAAATGATCGAGGCTCTCTATCGAGCTTCGTCGCAAGGCGTGCAAATTAAATTAAACGTGCGGGGTATCTGCTGTTTGCGTCCCGGAGTGAAAGGGTTGAGCGAAACGATTGAAGTGACAAGCGTGGTGGATATGTTTTTAGAGCACAGCCGCATTTTTTACTTTCAAAACGGCGGCGATGAAGAAGTTTACCTTTCCAGCGCTGACTGGATGCCGCGCAATCTGGATCGTCGAATGGAACTGCTTTTTCCCATTGAAGACCGTGCCTGCAAAACGGAGCTTCAGGAACTGCTGGGGCTGTATTTTCGTGATAACGTCAAGGCTTGGAGGCTTCACAGTGACGGCAGTTATCAGAAAAAGGAGGCTGCCGGGGAAAAACCGTTCCGGGTGCAGCAGTTTTTGCGTGAACGCGTTTCAGAACGGCGTAAAAGCATTAAAAATCAGACTTGGCGTGAAATCCGTCCGCAGAAACCCAAATCTCAGCAAAACGGCAGAAAATCTTCAAGAGACGATGTCAACACGTAGAAATGGTTTCATCATGAAAAATATCGAAATTGAACAAAAATTTAAAATTACGAATCCAGCTGCCGTTCGCCGCTGTTTGCGGCGGTTGGGTGCTGCGTGCATTGGTTCAGGCCGAGAAGAGAACGAGTTTTATGATCAGCGGGGGCGGTTGCGCCGAAAGCGTTTGACACTTCGTCTCAGAAAATACCGCGGGCAGGGGCAGTTAACCTTTAAGGGACCCAGAACAGCGGGGCTTGGGAAACTTTCCAAGCGGCTCGAAGTGGAATCTTCCGTGGATTTTGCACAAACGCGTCGGTTGTTAAGTCTGATTGGATTTAAGAAATGGCTGGCTTATTCCAAAACGCGTGAGACCTGGAAACTGGCTGGAGCTGAAATTGTGATTGATCACTTTCCCAGGTTTGGCTGGTTTGCAGAGATTGAAGCCTCCCGGGCGTGCATCCTTCGTCTTGCGAAAGCCCTTGCTCTCACCCCCAAACAGGCTGTGGCTGAATCTTATCTCGCCATGCAGCTTTCGAAGTCTTAGCCCTCTGCCCAGAGGGGCTAGGGAGAAGTGCCGTACTGTGTGCCGAGTGAGCTGACTTTACACGGATTTTACACACGCAACATACAACGCATTCATAGATGCTGTAGATTCTTTATTAAAGGAAATAGAATTCTAAAAATGAGAGGAGACAAGTCATGGGATTCCACTTAATCAAACGACTTGGATACTGCACGGTGGCAATCGTCTGGCTGTTCAGCACTTCGGCGATGGCTGATGAGGGCAGTCAAGCTCAGCTGCTTTCAATGGTGAGTCATTTGCAAAAGCAGATGGCGGCCATGCAAAAAACCATTGACGCTCAAAATATCAAGATTCGAGATCTTGAAAATCGTCCTTCCGGCGGCGGGGGCCGCGGGCCCCTGGAGTCTACACCTCCCATGAGCGACTATGAATTTAATCAACGCCTCGAGTCTTCGCTGGGCGGTGCAAATAAATGGCTGAAGGATCTTGCCTTCAAGGGCGACCTGCGCCTGCGTTATGAAGGCTTCCACTTTACAAGCGGTAGTTCTTCCGAGACCGATGACCGCAATCGATTCCGTTTCCGGCTTCGCTTTGGTTTTGAGAAGAAATTCAGTGAAGACATGAAGGTGGGTTTTGCACTGGCTTCCGGCGAACAGACGACGGGCACTAACGTGGATCCGACTTCAACGAACGTGACGCTGTCCAATGATTTCAATTTCAAGAGCATTTGGATTGAAAAGGTGTATGCAACTTACAATCCGCCTCTATTGCGGAAGGGGCCTGTCAAGAATGTCAATTTAACAGCGGGTAAGTTTGATAATCCGTTTGAAAAAGGAGCTTCTGACATGATCTGGGATCGAGATGTTAAACCCGAAGGGCTCTACGAAAAAGTGGATGTTGGCATTCGCGATGGCGAGAACTTTGACCTGTCGACCTATTTCACTTCAGGGCAGTTTGTTTTGCAGGAGAGTGCCACTGTGGGCAAGGACGCGGAACTTTTCGCCTTTCAGTGGGGTCTGGAATCGGCTGTTTACGTGCCCATGCTTGAGAGACCTGTCCAGCTGCTTAATGCGGTTTCTTGGTATGACTACATCGATTACACAAGAAACAGTAACTTTTTGATTGGAGCCACATCCCTGGCGCGCGGCAATACGAATGCCGATGGGGATGTCACGCGGCTGGATGTCGATGCCTTTCAGGTGTGGGAATCCTACAATGAGCTGGCGATCACTCCGTTTGGCCTGCCGATTCGCCCCTTTGTAGACGTTGCCCACAACGGTCGGGCGCGCGAAGCCTTTGCGGGTAATTCGTGGGCCTGGAGTATTGGCACTAAGTTGGGTGCGATCGTGAAGAGGGGGGATTGGGAGATTAGTCACGCCTTTAAATCGATTGAACCTGAATCGGTTGTGGGTGCATTCAATGACAGTGACTTTGGAAATGGGCATGCGGGCAAAATTGGTAACGTGTTTAAGGCCGGCTACGCCCTTACGGATACCATGACGGTGAACTCTGCGCTGTTTCTGGTGCAAAACCTGACAGCAAATACTGACGGTGTGCGTAACGAGGAACAGCGGCGCCTGCAGGTCGATATGGTTTGGAAATTCTAACAGACAAGCTTTTCATAGTGATCCAGAAGGAGTGAAAATGAAAACCCAATTTAAATTAGCCAGTTTGGTGGGGGTTCTGTTGATGACAAGCAGTCCATTGTGGGCTGCCAAAGCCATTACGGTGAAGGGGTCAGATACGATTCTGGTTTTGGGTCAGCGTTGGGCGGAGGTCTACATGCAGGAGAATCCAGGTGTCGTGATTCAAGTCACCGGAGGAGGGTCGGGCGTGGGGTTCGCCGCACTTTTGAATGGGACAACAGATATCGCCAACGCGAGCCGTGCCATTAAACAAAAAGAAATGGATCAGGCAAAAGCGGCGGGCAATTACCCGGAAGAGTTTAAAATCGCCCTGGATTCTTTGGCGATCGTTGTCAATAAGGATAATCCGGTCAATGAACTGTCGCTGAAGCAGATCATGGGAATTTACACCGGCCGCATTAACAATTGGTCTGAGGTGGGGGGCAATTCCACAGCGATTCTCCGGTATTCCCGCGAGTCGAGCAGTGGCACCTACCAATTTGTGAAAGAATTTGTACTGAAAAATCAGGACTTTGCAGCCGATGTTCAGACTATGCCCGGCACCAGCGCCGTTTCTAACGCCGTGGGCAAGGATCCCGGCGGGGTCGGATACGGCGGTGCAGCGTATTTTGAAAAGGATAAAAACGTCAAGATCCTCGGTGTGAAAAAAGAGGATAAGTCACCCGCGGTGTTTCCCGTCAAAGACGGCAAGGTGGATCATGAAGCCGCCTGGAGCGGAACTTATCCGATCTGGCGTTACCTCTACATGTATACGAGTTTCAAGCCGCGCGGTGAAATTAAAAAATATATCGATTGGACTTTAAGCCCTGAGGGACAAAAATACGTGGGAGAAATCGGCTATGTGCCGCTAAAACCGAAAGGCTCGTAGTACGCAGTGACTGGGTCTTTAAACAGTCCATTATTGGAAAACCCCCGGCGACTTCGCGCTTCCGGGGTTTTTCCAGTTTCGATTCCGGCAATCCTTCAAAAAAAGAATGTGCGGTTTAGAGATGCTTTCATGGAAGGACTGATCCGGTTCGCAGGCGTTTCTTCAGTGCTCATCATTACCCTTATTTTTGTTTTTTTGTTTAAAGAGGCCGTCTATTTTTTTAAAACGGCGCATGCCGGCGATATGATCGGAAAAATGGTCTATGACCCGTGGGACGAAAAGCAGGTTTATAACATGCTGTGGCAACCGGTGGGCGACATTCCGAAGTATTCTTTCATTCCCCTCCTGCTCGGCAGTCTTCTGGTTGCTTTGCCTGCGACACTGATGGCGGCATGGGTCGGTGTGGGGTGTGCAATCTATTTGTCTGAAATCGCGCCGGTCAAAGTGCGTGAATTTCTGAAGCCCGTCTTGGAACTTCTAGCGGGAATCCCTACGGTCGTGATCGGATTTATCATGCTCTCGCTGGGGGCGTCTTATGCTCAGACCATTTTGCATACCCGATTCCGCTTGAACGCCTTTGTGGGTTCGCTGGGCGTTGCGATAACGACGCTTCCGATCATCATCACCTTGGCGGAAGATGCCCTGAATGCCGTGCCGAAGGAATTGCGCAACGCTTCCTATGCGCTAGGGGGGACGACATGGCAGACTATTTTGAAAACGGTTCTGCCCGCGGGTGTTTCAGGTATCACTGCGGCGGTTCTTTTGGGATTCGGCCGGGCTTTGGGCGAAACGATGATTGTTCTCATGGCGACGGGGAATGCCGCCATCATTACGCTGAATCCCTTTTCGAGTGTTCGCACCATGACGGCGACAATCGCCTCTGAATTAGGAGAGGTCAGCCACGGCGATGAACATTATGCCGCCCTTTTTCTTGTGGGGGCCGTGCTTTTTGCGCTGACATTTATTCTTAATCTTTTTT
>CAYMUZ010000213.1:0-12832 GCA_964393875.1 uncultured bacterium
ATTGGCTCCGAGATTTTGTCGAGTTGACTCCGCCATTTGAGAAGTTGGCGGAGGATTTGACCCTTGCCGGCCTCGAAGTTGAAAAAATCAGCGTGGATGCAGGGTCCGGGGACCCTGTTTTTGAAATTGAAGTGACGACAAACCGTCCTGATTGGGTGTCCCATCTTGGGATCGCCCGGGAAATTGCGGCTGTCCGTGGAGTTCCCATGGTCCACCCGCCAGTGGATGCTGCCCGACGCGCCGCAGCGCCCGCAGGGTGGAAAACAAGCATTCTTTCGCCGGAAGATTGTCCGTATTACACCGGTGTTTTGATCGAAGGAATTCATCAAAATGAAACGCCCAATTTTATGAAACAGCGTCTCGCTGCCTGCGGCCTTCGATCCATTGGTTTGATTGTGGACATTACCAATTATGTGATGCTTGAAATGGGCCAGCCACTGCACGCGTTTGATGCCGATCTTCTCGACGGGCAGCAGATCAATGTTCGGCGGGCAAAGTCGGGCGAAAAATTGCAGCTGCTCGACGGCCGGGAATTGGAATTGACGCGGGAGGATCTTGTGATCGCAGATCAAACGCGTGCGCTGGCGCTTGCCGGAGTGATGGGCGGGAAGTTTGCAGAAGTTTCCACAGCCACCCGAAATATTTTTTTGGAAGCAGCTTATTTTCAGCCCATGCGTGTCAGGCAAATGGCACGAAAATTTGGTGTGGGCAGTGAGTCTTCCTATCGTTTTGAACGGCGCGTTGATCTTGCAGGGATTGATCGCGGACGGCAGAGAGCGCTTTGGCTTATTCGCAAATATTCAGTGCCCGAACGTATTTCCGCTGTGCTTTGCGTGGGGGAGCTACCCATGATTGCAAAGGGGAAAATAAAACTTGTGCATGACCAGATCGAACGCTTACTGGGAATAACCCTGAAGCCGGCCGAGGTGACCGGCTATTTAACCCGGCTTGGTTTTGGTATTGCACGTGCGTCCTCCAAAGTCTTGAGTGTGAGTGCACCATCTTACCGTCTGGATGTTACGGGGCCCGAAGATCTGATCGAAGAGGTGGCCCGGCTTCATGGCTATGCGAAGATAGCGGAGTCAATTCCTGCGCGGCCGCTGGCTGATTTAGCGCATCCTTGCGATAAAAAGACGGTTGAAAATAAATTACGGCATTATCTGGCGGGAGCTGGTTTTTTTGAAACAGTCACATTTAGTTTAATCTCAAACCGTGGTCTAGAAAAAGTGTTAGATTTTAAAGAGATTGTCGAAATTATTAACCCTCAGCATCAGGACTTGCGCTGGATGAGACCCACGTTGTTGACAAGTCTGCTGCAGGTCATCCGAAAAAATAAGGATCATGGAGCGGCTGGAATGGCTTTATTTGAGTCGGCGCATTGTTATCGGCCATCGGCCGAAAGGCGTGTCCTCGCAATGGTGCTTTGTGGAATGGCGCGGTCGGCGACCTGGATTGAAAAAGAGCGAACCTATACCTACCAGGATCTCAAAGGGGCGGTAGAGTTACTCTTATCCCAGCTGCGAATCCCGGGGATTCAGTTTATAGATCACAGGGGCCCCTTATTTGAAGAGAGCGCCGCACAAGCCGTCGTACATGGGGCACTCACGCTTGGCGTACTGGGGCTGGTGAGTTCTGAGGTGACCACCGAGTTCGGGTTGGAAGAGCCTGTTTTTTATGCTGAATTAGAGGTGGATGAGCTCGAACCGCTTAGCCGTTCAGACGTCCGGTTTCAAGAGCCTTCTCGTTATCCTCCGATTGTACGCGATCTTTCCATTACAGTTTCAGAGCCCGTTGCCGCCGGAGAAATTATGAAATGGGTTAAAGAGTGGGGCGGAGGCCTGGTAATAGACATCGCCATTTTTGATCTTTTCAGAGGCGGACGTGTGCCGGCAGGATTCAAGAATCTCGGATTGAGTGTGACCTATCAGGCTGTGGATCGAACACTGCTTGCGGACGATATTCAGACTTTGCATACTCGCATTGCCCAACAGCTTGTTCAAAAATACGGTGCTTTATTCCAGTAGCCTCTTTTCCCTTTAGATGAAAGCGTCTGTGCCAAAAAAAACATCCGACAATTCGGGCGACCTTTTTATGAGTTCTGCGCCGTCACTAAATTCTTTCGGGGGTGACATCCATGCATTGCCGCTGGCGGCTAGAATGCGACCGGAGTCTCTCGAAGAGATTGCGGGACAGCAGCATCTTTTGGCAGAAGGAAAGCTTCTTTGGCGAACCATTCGTGCCGGACGATTTTCGTCGCTGATTTTTTACGGGCCTCCGGGTGCCGGAAAAACAACCCTCGCGTTTGTGATTTCAAAAGTAACCCGGCTGCACTTTTTGTCACTGAATGCGGTTGTCTCGGGAGCGGCAGAATTGCGGGAAACCATCCAAACTGCGCGACAATACCGTCAGCGGGAGGGTGCTCGCGTGGTTCTTTTTATTGATGAGATTCACCGTTTTAATCGGGCTCAGCAGGACATTCTGATGCCCGATCTCGAAGCGGGCGTTTTTATTCTCATCGGCGCAACCACTCATAACCCATCTTTCGCACTTAATGGGCCATTATTGTCGCGCGCCACTGTTTTTGAATTAAACCCGCTGACCGAAAATGATCTGATCGTGCTGCTCAGACGGGCTCTCACCGATAAACAACGCGGTTTTGGCGACAGGGCCATCCGAGCCGAGGACGCGGCTCTTTTGCACATGGCGCGTTCGGCCAATGGAGATGCCCGGCGCGCGTTGAACGCGCTTGAAATTGGAGTTCTCACCACGCCTGCAGACGCAAGCGGGTGTTTGCATCTCACGCAGGAGGCTGCTGAGCAATCCTGCCAACGGCGTGTGGTTTATCACGATAAAGACGGCGATTACCACTATGACCTAGCCAGTGCGTTCATCAAGAGCATCCGGGGCTCCGATGTCGATGCGTCTATTTATTGGCTCGCCAAAATGATCCATGGCGGGGAAGAGCCGCGTTTTATTTTGCGACGCCTGTTGATTTTGGCCAGTGAAGACATTGGCAATGCGGATCCGCAGGCCCTTGTTTTAACAACCGCGGCACTCCAGGCTTTTGAATTGGTTGGAATGCCGGAGTCTCAAATTATCTTATCGCAGGTGGTCGCCTACTTGGCGCAAGCTCCAAAGTGCAATGCCAGCTGCAGGGCAATTCAAGAAGCCCTTGCCGATGTTCGTGAGGGCGTGGGAGAAGAGGTTCCCAGCCACCTGCGCGATAGCCACTATGCGGGTGCTGCCGGGCTCGGCCATGGTGAAGGGTACAAATATACTCACGATTTTCAGGGCGAATCCAGGAAGCAGGCCTTTCGTATCGGAAAAAAACAGTACTACCGCGTTACAGGTTCCCTCGCCGCCGGTGCTCCGGCGGATCCAATTTTGCCCCCTCCTATAGTCTAAAATAAATAGTTTTTGATCTTTAAAGATCGATGTTTTTATCTATTGATTCTATTTTTATCCTCCACTCAAGAGAACAGCGACTTCGAATATTTTTTTTATAAAAAATTAGACATTTTTAAATGGATCAGGTATCTTTACTTTTAGAGACAGAAAGAGGTGGATTGTGGAAAACAGAATGAAAACAAAACGAGTTGGAAGCGTTCAAATTTGTGAAATTCAGGGAGCTTTTCAAGGTGCACAGGCCCGGCGTGGAGCCGCGTCGTTGGAGCGCGCCGCTAAAACCGGTGCGATTGCCACACCGTATTTATGTCTCAATATGCACGATGTCAGCAGTATCGATGAAACCGCAATCGGTGTGGTCTCAGAACTCAATCGAATTTTTAAGAAAAAAGCGATTGTGACAGCCAAGAATGGTTGTCTGCAGTCAGCGGGAACCCGTTTCGCCCCCTTTACGATGCTCTCCAGTGTGCCGGAGGCGGCTGATCTTTTTGCCGCTGAGCTGGCAGAGCCTGCCGAAAATCTTGACGCGGATGAGCGCCGTGGGTTTATCCGTCTGAATACAATTCTGCCGGCGTTCTTTCAGCTTAAGTGCGGCACGAGTGCCGCCCCCTATTTCGCAGTGGTGACTAATTTGAGCGAAGGGGGACTTTATGCCGAATTTCTCGATTCTGAAACAGAGGCTCAATCGCTCCAAAAACTTAATCCCTTAGAATTGCAGCTTATGGAAGTGCGGCTTCACTTTCCCGGTCATTGTGAGATCAAGGCGGACGCAAAAATCATCCACGCAAAACCAGGCGAGGGCGGCGTTGGAATGGAATTTTACGGTCTTGAAAAATCAGCGCGGGAAACATTGATCCATTGGCTTGGGGCGCATCTGGCCAGCGGTCGGCAGTTATGAGAGGCTTAGGGGACTCGACTCAAAATTCAAGGAGGATTTTTAAATGAAAAAGTTGCAACTGACCACACGGGAGATCGGAACGGTTCATGTGTTCGATCTCGAAGGGGTTCCGTCCATCACCGATTTAGATGAGATTGCGTGGAAAATACAGCGCAATATCAGGCGACACAGGCTTCAGCGGGTCATTCTCAACCTTCAGGGCGTGCCCAGCCTGGATCAGCTGAGTTTGCGTAAACTGTTGGCTGCGTTTATCCGGCCGCAGCGGAGCCTCATTTACGGTGCATCCACAAGCATGATTCACTCTTTGGAAGAAGCCTATATTCCAAAAAATATGCGCATTTGCACTAGCGAAAAAGAAGTGGCGGAGGATCTTGGGCCCTTTTTGCTGGAGAAAGAGGCGTCTAAGTGTATGACGATTGAGGGGCTCGAATCGCCCAAGGATTCCATAGGGTATCAACTTGAAAGGCGGCGGAGCAAGCGTATGCATGTGGCGCTTCCGCTTGAACTGAAGGTCTTCACCAGCGAAAGTGATTTTGTCGTTACTAATGCCATTGCAACGAATATTGCTGAGGGGGGACTGTTCGCCGAGTACCTGGATCTAAAAAAAGCAGAAATGATTGATGCTCTCGTCCCCATTGAAGCTTTGCGCTGCGATATCCGGATTTTTCCGAGTGCTAACTTTCCGGAAGAATACCAGCTGCGAGGTGTGATTTCGCGCAAGGAACTGCGCAAAAAACAGCTTGGGCTGGCTGTGGGATTTGTCGGGGATGCCTCCCCGCGCCTGCTCTAGAAATTATTTTTAGCAGGGGGGGGTGTCTACCTCTATCCTAATTTCTATAACCTATTTTTTTACAAGCATTTACCTCGCTCGTCCTTCCTCAAAACTTTCCGTGCTTTTCCCTCTTGATTCTTAGGCTTTATCGGAGTTGACCGCCGTAAAAAAAATCATGAGACTGCGATTGACAGGCGCTCGCCAAGCATGATATAAAAACACCACGGGACTCCAAGTCTCGCTCACCTTAAGAGGTTTCTGGTCATAAAACCCCCACTCTCGACCAGGAACCTCTTTTTTTTGTAGATCTTTTGAAGAGGAGCACTTGTGCAGAAACACAGAATCAACACGGTAGTCAAAGTTCTTGTCAGTCTCGGCTGTGTCGCTGGAATCAGTTTTTTTATGAAAGACAAGCTCAAGGATGCAATCATAATCCTGCGCCACGGTGTTGACTGGAAGTGGTTTTTTGCAGCAAACCTAGTCTATCTTTTAGCACAGCTTTTGATGACGCAGCGATTGCGCCTCTTGCTGAAAGCCCAGCAAATTCAGCTGACGTTTCTTATCGCTTTCATTCTCAATTTCATCGGCCTTTTTTTTAATCTTTTTTTACCGTCGGCCGTTGGAGGCGATATCGCAAAAGGGTTTCTGATTGCCAAACATTCAGGGCAGAGGATGGGGGCAACGACCGCGATTATTCAGGATCGGCTCGTGGGTTTTGTCGCGATGCTGGCCCTTGCGCTTGCGGGGCTTTTGCGTTTGCCGAGTCTAGGGGTGGATCCTCGTGTGATAAAGATCATTCCGTTTATTGTAGCGGGCGCTGCGTTTCTGATTAGTTTCTTTTTTTATAAGCCGCTCGCGGAAAAATTCAAATGGATATGGCGGTTGATTCCTGCGCACAAGACCCGTCTTTTTTTTCATGAGCTTTATCATGCGATTCATGAATATCGAAATCATAAGATAGTCCTGTTAAAGGCGGTTTGTTTGTCCTGGGGGGGACAGCTGGGCCTTGTGGTGCTTTATTACTTGGCAGCAGGCAGCCTCGGGGTGTGGAACAATCCGGAATACTACTTTGTCGCGGTGCCAGTTAGCTGTTTTATTTGCATGCTTCCATCCGTTGGGGGGATGGGAGTTCGTGAGGCCGGAATTCTTTTTTTCTTGAATAAAATAATGCCAGGTGAAAAAGCTCTTGCGATTTCCTTTCTAATCGGGTTAATTATCTATGGTTTTAGTCTTGTGGGCGGAGTGATCTATGTGTTTTATGCAAATTTAACCCCAAAGGTATGTAACCCTGAGGAGATTGGAACATGATTGACGCGTCGTTGATTCAAATTCTGGCTTGCCCTGCCTGCAAAAGTGCCGTCTCGGAGCAAGCCTCATGGATTGTCTGCGGCAACGCACAGTGTTCGCTTCGCTTCCCCATCCGGGACGGCATTCCTGTGATGCTCATTGACGAGGCGGAGAATCTTTCTAAAAGCAAAAGCGACTAAGCAGCCGGCACTTGTGTTGCGTTTGACTTTCTTGAGTCTTTCAGGTCTAATAAACGATCTTTAGCGTCACCTCATCACTTTCAGGGTATAGGATATGAACTTAAAAGAAATCAAAGAAATACTTCAAATGATGAAAGACTTTGAGCTTTCTGAGCTTGAAATCGAGAAGGATGGCATTAAGATCCGGTTGAAAAAACCGGACGGTGGCATGACGGACGATTCGCTGATGCGCCAAATGGCGGCGTTACGAGCACCGCTAGTGGCCGGCTCCTTGCCTGCGGCCGCTGTAACAGCCCCTGCGGCAGCCGTACCGGTTGTGGACAATGCCCTTGCCGTACGGTCCCCCATGGTGGGTACCTTTTATGCAGCGCCTGCGCCTGATCAACAGCCGTTTGTTACCGTCGGACAGCGTGTGAGTGAAGGCGATGTCCTCTGTATTATCGAAGCAATGAAGTTGATGAATGAAATTAAGTCGGAAGTTAGCGGGACCCTTACTGAGATCCTCGTTGCGAGTGGGAAGCCCGTTGAGTTTGATCAAACGCTCTTCAAAATCCGAAAAGGATAACCCGGCATCACCCGGCCGGTTTTAATTCAACCATGAGGCGCCATGTTTAATAGAATTCTAATCGCCAACCGCGGAGAAGTGGCTGTTCGAATTATCCGTGCGTGCCGCGAAATGGGCATTCAATCCGTGGCTGTTTTTTCAAAAGCGGATCGTGAATCGCTGCATGTGAAAATTGCGGACGATGCGATTTGTATTGGCGAAGCCCCGTCTTCTGAGAGCTATTTAAACATTCCTGCAATTATCTCAGCGGCCGAGGTTGCTGATGTTGAGGCAATTCACCCTGGTTATGGCTTTTTAGCCGAAAATGCCCATTTCGCTGAAATTTGTGAGTCTTGCCAGATTAAATTCATCGGGCCCAGCCCAGAGAGCATTCGCATGGCGGGTGACAAGCAGAATGCTCGCGACGAAATGATCAAAGCCAACGTGCCTGTGATTCCGGGCAGCAAATCGATTATCAAAAATCAGGAAGAGGCTCTTAAAGTTGCAAAGAAGCTTGGCTATCCGGTTATTGTGAAAGCCGTGGCCGGCGGAGGCGGCAAGGGAATCAAGTTTGCCCATAACGATGGTAAATTAATCAGTGCTTTTTTGACGGCTCAAGCGGAAGCCGAAGCCGCTTTTGGCAATCGGAATGTCTACATTGAAAAGGCCATTAAAGAACCCCGGCATATAGAAGTGCAAATTTTATCTGACGGAAAAGGGAATATTATTCATTTGGGAGAACGTGACTGTTCCGTTCAACGCAATCATCAGAAGTTGATTGAAGAGACTCCGGCTCCCAATCTCGATAAACGGACGCGGCAGAAAATCGGCGAGGCGGCGGTAAGAGCCGCCAAAGCTTTCAAGTACAAGAGTGCTGGAACTATTGAGTTCTTACTCGATGAAGATGGAAGCTTTTATTTTATGGAAATGAATACACGTCTGCAGGTGGAGCATCCGGTGACCGAACTCGTCACGGGGGTGGATATTGTCAAGGAAATGATCCGGATTGCCGCTGGCGAAAAAATGACACTGACTCAGGATAAGATTGTTTTTAACGGGCATGCGATTGAGTGCCGGATTAATGCGGAAGATCCCGACAACGGATTCATGCCGTCTCCCGGTAAAATTGAAACGTGGATCGTCCCTGGAGGACCCTATATCAGGGTCGACAGCCATGCGTATGCAGGGTACAATGTTCCGCCGTACTACGATTCCATGATCGCGAAATTTATTGCCCATGGGAAGGATCGACAGGATGCCATCAATATCATGCTAAGAGCGCTGCGCGAGACCATGATCGGACCCATTAAAACCACGGTTGGGCTTCATGAGAAAACGCTGAATCGCCCGCGGTTCAGGCAGGGCGGGGTCAGTACGAAATTTCTCGATACCTTTTTAGGCACGAAGCTCGAAAAGGAGGGGGGGGCGCACTAGCCCTATTTATGAAAGTGGTTCACGTTTTTGCCAATGCCTTCGCAACTTTTGCATTCCTCACGGTGGGCAGCCTCTTGGTCCTCGTGTCGATTCACTTGTTGTCCCTTGACGATGCCCTGTTCGAGGTTCAGGCGCTGTACACGAGTGCAGAAAAGTGCCTTCAAACCGGGTTGTTGGGGACGCTTTTTATTTGCGCGGGTCTTATTTTTGCCAAATCGCTGGTCAAGAGTGGGCGTGATTCAGACGCGGTGGTTGTTGCAAGCGAAATGGGTCCGATTGTTGTCTCCGCACTGGCCTTAGAGGATGTCGGACGTAAGGTTTGTAAAAAATTTCATTTGGTCAAAGAGTGCAAGTCAAAGGCGTTTATCCATGGGAAAAAAGTAGAGATGAAGTTAAAATTTCATCTTTGGTCGGGTTCGCACGTTCCTGAACTTCTTGCAGAAATCCAAGAGCAAATTTGTTTGCGGGTCAAAAAGCTGATTGGCTCTGAGTATAAAATCGAGATCAGTTGTGATGTCCTGAAAATTGATGACCATGATTTAGACATTCCGGAGTTTCCGGAAATAGAGCGAACGGCTGTTACGGTTTAGAGGAGTCCATTCAAGACTAATTTTTAAGGAGGTCGGAGAGTATGGAGCGTATTGGTATTTTAACAGGTGGCGGTGATTGTCCGGGATTGAATGCAGTCATTAGGGCCGTTGTCCGCTGCGCCAATTTTGAAAACTGGCAGGTGTTGGGTTTTCGCAACGGCTGGCGCGGCCTTATTGATGACGATTTCATCGTTCTGGATAATCAGTCGGTTTCAGGTATTTTGCCAAAGGGCGGTACCATTCTTGGAACTTCCCGCACGAATCCGTACAAGGACCAGAGCAATGTTGAAAAAGCGAAGAGTACGTTCAATAAGCATAACCTGGACGGCTTAATTGCTGTGGGGGGCGAGGACACGCTTGGTGCCGCCGCAAAACTATTTGAAGACGGCCTCAAAGTGGTCGGCATTCCAAAAACAATTGACAATGATCTGAACGCAACCGATTACACTTTTGGGTATGATACCGCGCTTAATATCGCCACCGAATGTATCGATCGCCTGCACACAACGGCAGAGTCTCATAATCGTGTCATGGTGGTTGAAATCATGGGACGTCATGCCGGCTGGATTGCCTTAGAAGCGGGGTTAGCGGGTGGCGCAGATGTGATTCTGATTCCCGAAGTGCCCGTTGAAATGGATTGGGTGTGTGATTTGATTCGCCGCCGCCATAAGCGGGGACGAACCTTTAGCATTGTTGCAATCGCGGAGGGCGCAAAACTCGCAGCGAATGATGTGACCATGGGTGAAGCAAAAGATCAGTTTGGACATGTTCGATTGGGAGGGGTTGGGCAGCGTGTGGCCGAGATCATCGAACAGCGTACCGGCTTTGAGACGCGCGTTACCGTGCTGGGTCATATTCAGAGAGGTGGAACACCCACGGCCTTTGATCGGGTACTGGGCACCCGCTTTGGTGTGAAAGCAATCGAGCTGATTAAACAGGGCAAGTTTGGCTATATGGCCAGTCTGCAGGGGCGTAAAATTGACGCTGTCCCGCTTAAGGCCGGCGTGGGTGAACTCAAGCTTGTGCCGCCCGAGTACTACGAACTTGCCAAAGTTTTTTTTGGTTAATGCGCATGCAGATTGAATTTCAACAGATTGTTGCAAAACACCGGGAAGCGTTTGAGCACTCGTTCACCGTGGAGCGCGTTGATCTGCTGTGTGAGATCGCTTGCGAATTTAATAAGTGCCTTAAGGCGGGCAACAAACTGCTGTTCTGCGGTAATGGCGGAAGCGCCGCCGATTCACAGCACATTGCGGCCGAATTTGTGGGGCGTTTTAAACTCGACAGGCCGGGTCTCCCTGCGCTGGCGCTGACCACGGATACCTCGATTCTGACTGCGGTTGCAAACGATTATAGCTTTGATCAGATTTTTTCACGGCAAGTTGAAGCTTTAGGAAAATCAGGCGATCTGTTGATTGCTCTGTCGACCAGTGGAATGTCGCGTAATGTCTTGGAAGCTGTAAAAAAAGCTCGTGACATGGGGCTGCGAGTGGTCGGTTTCACCGGCGCCTGTGGAGGTGACTTGCTTCAGCTCTCCGACATTGCTTTTATCGCCCAGCACACCGAAACCTCGCACATTCAAGAAATGCATATGATCGCGCTTCATGCTATTTCTGAAGTCGTCGAAAACACTTTCTTTGGCGCCTGATCTCACCATGATTTTTCCGAAGAAATTATTGAATATCCGCAAAGCCGCATTAGTCGCTCGGCGACTGCAAAGAACCGGAAAAAAAGTGGTTTTTACGAATGGAACTTTTGATTTACTGCATCTTGGGCATGTGGAATATTTGCAAAAGGCGCGCTCTTGCGGGGATGCTCTTTTTGTCGGTGTCAATACGGACCGGTCGGTTAAAAGCTATAAAACTCCGGATCGGCCCATTAATCCTGAAAAAGATCGTACGCTAGTTCTTGCCGCGCTTGCCTGTGTCGATTATGTCATCTTGTTTGATACCCCAACGCCATTGAAGTTGATTACGGCTCTTCGCCCTGAGGTGCTTGTGAAAGGTGCCGATTGGAAGAAGACGGCGATTGCGGGAGCAAGTGAGGTAGAATCGTGGGGGGGGAAGATTCGCCTGATTCGACTGACCCTTGGACGTTCCACAACCGGTATGATTGAACGGATTAGGGGCGGTGGCCCCGCCGTGCAGTCTGAACACCGGTTACTCTACCGCATTCTTGATGCCAATTATAATCGGGCCAAAGAAGCCTTGCGCGTGTCGGAAGATATTCTCCGGTTTTCAGGAAAACAGCCCAGGCAGAGCGCCCGATTAAAGAAATTAAGACATGCTTTGACGCAGATTATCTTAGAACTTCCGGCGTCCTATCGCGAGCTGCTTCAATGTCGCGATGTCGTGGGGGATGTGGGGAAAAATCGCATGGTGCAAGACCGACAAAGCCCCAAGTTAGCTGATTTATTGACAGCCAATTTTAAACGTGCCCAAGAAGCGGTGCGCGTGATCGAAGAGTGCTCAAAACTGTGTGCTCCCAAAACGACACATTTTTTTCAAAAATTGAGATTCGAACTTTATGAATTGGAAAAAGACAGCATTACAAAATTCTAAGCTTTATGCAGTCACGGATTTGACCGAACTGCAGGAAGATTTTTCAGACGGTGTGATCGCCGCCTTCGAGGGGGGGGCTGACATCATTCAGCTGCGATCAAAAAGTCTTAGTGATCGAGAATTGATTACGGCGGGACAAATTCTTCGAATTTGTGCCGACCAGCTCGGCGCCCTATTTTTTGTAAACGACCGCTTGGATATTGCACTTGCAGTCATGGCCGATGGCCTTCACCTCGGACAGTTGGATATGCCGCTAGCGATTGCGCGTAAAATTGCGGAGCGAGCGGGACATCCTTTACTCTTGGGCAAGTCGACGCATAGTCTGGAACAAGCAGTTGCGGCGGAAGCGGAAGGAGCCGACTATATTGGTGTCGGTCCCGTTTTTGTGACGCCGACCAAACCCGGGAAAAATCCTGTGGGGCTTGAACTGGTGCGTCAAGTGACGGGGCAGATCAAACTCCCATGGGTGGCAATCGGGGGTATTGATTTGAGCAATGTCCGGCGAGTACTTGATGCCGGCGCTGAGCGGGTAGCCTGTGTGCGGGCTATTTTTAGTGCGGTTGATATTCGCTCTGGTGCTTGCCGGCTGAAAAGAGAGATCGAAAGGAAACGGAACCATGTCCTCCAATCCATCTAATCCGCTCGTGGTCATCGGGACGGTTGCCATTGATGAAGTCGAGACTCCGTTTGGCAGACGCGATCGTGTGTTTGGCGGGTCAGCCGCCTATTTTTCGTATGCTGCAAGTTTTTTCACACCTGTTTCGCTGGTGGCCGTTGTCGGAGAAGACTTTCCCGAAGAATATTGCAGCGTACTGCGTGAACGTTCGATCGATCTCAGCCACCTCGATGTAAAACCAGGCCGTACGTTCTCATGGCGCGGCCGATATGAAAGCGATATGAACCAAGCGCACACCCTGCGCACCGATTTGAATGTACTGCTTGAATTTACTCCGCACCTGCGTTTTACAAACCAGCCGCAGTGTCTTTTTCTGGCCAATATTGACCCTGTTTTGCAGATGCAGGTGCTCAACCAGATTGAGCGGCCGAGAATTCATTTTGTGGCGTGCGATACGATGAATTTCTGGATTTCGAATAAAAAAGCAGATCTACACAATGTTTTAAAGCATATTGATTGTTTGGT
>CAYMUZ010000214.1:0-5747 GCA_964393875.1 uncultured bacterium
GTGCGTATCAGGTGAGAGGCGAATTGGCCGGCGGAGCTGCGGCCGCTCTTTTAAGCGCCAAAACGCCCGGTGGCCGCGAAACGGTATTCAGCGGACTCGAAGACTGGAAATCTTACGAGCTAGGCGTGGCTTATTACCTCAAATCGCTGGCTGTGCGCAACCAAGTTGCGGCAAAAATCGATGTCTTGGAAAAAGAGCTGATGGCTGAAAAGCAAAAAGTCTATTCCCCCAAGCTTTTGCAGGCGGACGAACAATTAGAAAAATTTTATAGGGGGGCTAACAATTTTACGAACGTGCTTAAAAGCCTTGGAGCCATTCAGAAACCCGAGCCCGGCAGTGCCTTGGAGCTAATTTTGGAAGAAGGCCTAAGCCATGAATCAGATGAAGCAAAAGAGAGTGCGGCGCTCACAATCGGCGCCAAAGCCGTCGCGGCTGCCATGGCTGTTGAGAAAGATTCCGGAGCCATCGCGGAGTTTAACCGGCAGCAGCAGGCCTTTAAAACTTCTCAAATAAGCGCGGCAGCCTTTGCAGCCTATCTCAGAAAAGTGGCGCGAAGCTGCGGCGTAAAACTTTCTTTACCGGCTCTGCTGATGAGACGGAGCGAGACTCAAAACAAACTACAGGAGATCGAAGGGACAGAATTTTTCCGTGACTTTGAAGTGTATGCTGCAAAAGTCAAAGGGGCGGCGTTTGGAGATGACCTGCAAAAACAGCTTGAGCAGACCACGCGGCGGCTGCGCGGGTTAAAAGCGCTGAATCGCCTGGAAATGACATTTTTAGCATGGGAAGAATTTTCGGAGACTCCAGAGAGTGAGTGGAGCGCTGCAGAAAAAGCTATTCTGCGCTTGCTTGAAACGCAGCAGAAATTTTATAAGACCTCGGAAACGCGCGATCAAACTTTTTTTGAAACCATGAACACATTGATGGAAAAAAACTCTCAAAATACACTAGTGGCTGTGACCGGTGGATTTCACGCGAAGGGTTTGATGCGCAAACTGCGCCAAAACGGAATTTCCTACGTTTTGACCGCGCCGGCCATTCGCGGCAGTGTGACAGCGTCCCCTTACGAAGAACACATGAAAGGCCATGTTTCCTGGGGAAACTATTTCCGCGTTGAAGACGGGCGCGTCAATTTATACAGCGCTTTCACGCGGTCTTTGCGCGATCGTTTACTGGAAGCGCCGGATGTGGTGTTCAAGGGCCAGGTTCTCAAGGAATGGCGTGACCAATTAATTCGCGATTTGCTGGAGCGGCGGAAAATCACTTCCCTTCAAAACTACACGCAATTTTTAGATGAAATTCAAGATGCGCCCGAGCCAAGTAGTTTTTTAGCGTTGTGGAAGGGCAACATTCGCCGTTTTGTCAACGGATTAGAGCGATTGGAAACGAGCGGAGCGCTGACGGAAACGAGCGTGCGCAGTCTTTTAAAAGGAGCGATGAACATCGCACCCGCCGCAGGTCCCGCAGTCGCGTCTCCGCGCGCTTCTCTCGCAGCCTCGTTGCTTGGGCTTAGTCTGGCGACAATGCGGTCCGAAGTAAGGGACGAGAGCCAAACTGTTTCCTACGCGGAGGAAGCGGGCCTCACCGGGGTTTTGAATTCAACTGAAGTGAGCATTGCGATGGAACAATCCTACACCGCTCAGTTGTTGGAAAAAGCAAAGGCGCGATTTGAAAAAGCACCACAAGTGCCGGGTGCACAGAGAGTGAGCGCCGGCCAACTCGCTGAATCCAGTATGACCGGCGGCTTAGGAATGTTGACGCATGATCTGGTGCCTGCCTGGGCGGCTAATTTGCCAGGGCCAGATAAAAAGCATCCAGCACAATCCATTATTAGTATCGCGCCTATTTATGAAGATATTAAAGAGCACCCGAAAAGAAGCCTGGAATCCTTGCGTTTAGGCGGGTATATCCGCGAAATCCTGGAGGAAGAAATGCGTGAGCGCGGCGAAAAGGTTTTGACCGCGCCGCTGAATCTTGTTTTGAATAATCAATTCGAGGCTTTTGCCAAAGGTAGTCCGGCCGCTGCACTCTTCGGTAAAAAGATTTTCGTGAAGTTTTTTGTTGAGAAGAGCCGGATTCAAGCTCGCGACGGGACTGTTTCCGAAGCCTCCACGTACCGTCCGAGCGCTTATTACCTGAAAGACGAGACGAAGCCGGATGAAGAAGCAAACCGCGTCTGGATTTTTGACGAAGTCTATCCGAACAATGAACCTTGGCGCGACATCCATATGGCGGTTCTGGCTCAAGCGGTTGGAAAACTAATCCCCATGCTTCAGGAAAAGGGGCTGGTCAAAGATAACATCATTGAAATCCGCAATGAGGTTTTTGTCAGCGTGCCGGTCCGTTATCAGTCCAAAGGCAAGGTGCTGCGCATGCATATTAATCACAGCGCCTACGACCCCACCATCTACAAACCCAATGAAGCCTCGTACGAATTGCTGGATTTTCCGCAGCATTTACGGGCTGCGCTTATCCGTGAAGACGGCAAAATCAGCATTACTGATTATGTGGCTTTGTCTGAAAAATATCACCGTGTGACCGGCGTCAGTATTTATGAGCACTTTGAAGTGCTGGGGCGCAATATTTTTAGAAATCTGGGCGCAAAATTGCGTTTTTTCCGGGATCCTGCGGGCTTGATGCGCAGTACTAATGGCGTGCTGACAGAGCATTGGCAATCCCAGGCGCTGCAGATCTTGATCACGCAGTATCGGGACAAGCTGGGGCTTGAAGAGGAGGTTCTTGAAAAAGATTTTTATGCCAAGATGAATGAACCGGGCAACGCTACGATGCGTGAGGCATTCAAAGTGCGGCATGAGTGGATCAAGGCCATGGATGTGGCCAGCGCCTATGTCTGGCTGGCCAAAGAACAAAGTAAAGGCGACTGGCTGGAAGAAATGTTTCAGATGTCCGGATTGGACGGGAACGCGGTCACCGCTTTTAAAGATTTTCAAAGCCAGGTCTTCGCGGCTATTACCGGCGGCGATGAAACACAATGGGTGACGATTACCCAACGCTATACCAAGCTCAAAGAAAGTTTATTTTCCAGACCCCTGATTTCAAATTTGCGGCGTCAGGTTCCTTATAAAGGGCCTGAAAAATGGTTAGAGGTGTTGCTTAAAAAATCTTTAGAAAATGTTTTCCGGGACATGGGCAAAGACGCAACCCTGCACCTTCTGCGGACGCTGCTGGGGGAGCCTTCTATGGAAGGCGAAAAACACGATCCCGAAAAAAAGCGCAATAAACTTCGCACGATCATTGAGCGCATTGAGAGAAATCAAGGCAACTGGTGGGAAGAAATCGACCACGGTGGATTTGAGGTCCTCCCGATGCCTGTGGCACAGCTGGATTTATTCAGGGGGGTCCGGGATCGGCTGCATCAAACGCAGGCCGTGCGAGACTACAAAGCGGGTGTTCATGCCCGTGTGCTTCTCGGCGGCCGAACATTTTCAGAAGATGCTTTTCAGAGTTTTAATACGATGAAAATTTTGATTGAAACGTTGGGTGTTCAAAGTCATTTTGCGACAGTGCCTTACGATCCCCAGGAGGGCTACAATAGTTTTGAAGCCCCGGTGATCTATCGCGCAGATTCTGCGGTGGTGATGCTGTCTGACCAATGGCTCGAAGCCGCCTCTACCAGTCCGGGCAAGGGATT
Source organism: uncultured bacterium (assembly GCA_964393875.1). Classification (GTDB taxonomy): domain Bacteria; phylum Omnitrophota; class Omnitrophia; order Omnitrophales; family Aquincolibacteriaceae; genus JAHFHB01. Next base: position 3,653 of record CAYMUZ010000214.1, read on the forward strand.
GGTCAACGGGGCTTTACTGATTGGCGTGTGGGGTGGTTTTATGCCGGAACTTTTTAAAGTCGTGGATCGGGCCGGAAACCCCATAGACATGGTTCAAAGAAAAATGGATCTCGGCCTGACCACGGAAAAGCTTTATCAGGAACTGATCAAAAACCTCGACAGCAAGGAATGGCGCATTACCAATGGTTTCTTGGTCCGTTATACCGATGAAATGAGCGATCAGGGCGGCGGCGGTCGCCGGCCCTCCGCAGAAAGTCTGGAAAAAGCGCTTGCCGAGTTGAGTCTGGCTTTCCAAGATGAAACAACCCGCCGTAATTTGATGTGGGAAGCTCTCTCCTCTAGCTGGAAGGTCAACATGCGCGAAGGGCAGGCCCGCGCCCATCTCCATATGATCGAAGAAATGATCCAGGAAGATGCGAACGAGGATGAACTTTTTAATTCAGAGCATCTCCAATTTTCCACGGAAGATGTGCGCCGGACTTTTGTCAACGATGAGGGCGTTTTCCATTGGAAGGGCCAGTCAGGGAAACCCATTGATGTGATGCTGCGGCCGGGACTTTTCGGACTCGTGGATGGCTGGAAACGGCTTGGAGCCAAAGGGCTTGGAAACGACAAGGGCCTGCTGGCCCATGAAAGTATTTTATGGCATGCCCGGCAGGGAGATATCCTGAGATTTATCCGGGAACGGCTGGTTCAATTACCTGTTGGCAGCCTATTCAGAAAAAAAATAGAAAGACTCTTACCGCAGGATGTTTCCGGAAAAAATGAGGATGAATTATTTTATTTAAACATTCGCGCTTTGGAACTATTGGACCGCTATTTGCAGGAAATGGCCAAAGATTTTATCGAAAATTATTTAGAGGAATTGAACAGGGGCTCTTCTATGGCTGGCGAAGAGGCGGAGATCATTAATCAGAGCGAAGTTTTGGCGATGGCGGTGGCGCGTTATCTTGAGGATCGTCCCAATACCCGCCAGCTTTGGACCAACAGTCCCGGGACAAGAAATTCGGCGCCCGGACTTCAGGCTTTTGTGATTGAACCGGAGGCAGGGCGCGCCGGCACAAGAGCGCAGCTTCTGGTTTTAAATACCGGAATGTCCCGTGACGGCACGGGCAAAGCCAGCGGCGTTGTTTATTATGGGGAAAATTTCGCTAGGTTGCTTCCTCCCGAAACCCGGAATGACAAGACCGCCATGTATCGCATCTGGGGCGTTGGTGAGAAGCGCTATTTTAAAATTCATCATTTGAAGGAGCTCGAGAGCGCGCTTCCGGTGTCTTTAACCGGAAACATTCAGGTTCTTGAATTTCACGAGCTGGATAAAAACGAATGGATCCATCCGCTTTCGGTGGCGACTGCGGCCAGTGGAAGCGGAAGCGTTGCCGACGCTGTGACGGCTTTGAATGCTATGCTGCGAGCCGCCCATGAAAAAAGTGATTTTACAGGTTCGTTAAAGAGCTTGACAGACTTGTCCGCTTATAGCGCTGAATCGGTTTTTACTAAAAAGGGAATCCCCGCAGTGATGGCATTGGTGGCCGTATTGGCGCCTGACCTTTTGAACCAGACCCCGGCACTAAGAGAGTGGAACCCTGGTGTTTATGATGCCTTACAAAGAATCAAAGGTGAAAATCAGGAGCTTTTTAAAAACGGAACCGTCATTGTTCATCGGACTGCTCGCGATGAAACCCTCGGATTCTCGATCAGTGATAAAGATCAAATTTTGCTCATGGGTGTTCCTTTTCATGTCGAGGACAGGAATATTGTTGACGGAAAAGTCCTGACAAAATTTGATTCGTTCGAAGGGCTGGTGAATGCGGGTATGGTGTATGCGGTCAGCCAGCCATGGTTTCCTCAAGCTCGGCGGGAACGCCGCACCGGAGCAATGCTGCTGAGCCCTTTTGAAGAGCCGATTCCCATGGAGCCCGGATTTCTCCTGTTTAAACTTGAAAGAATTGGCCGTGCCGGGCAGGAGGAGGAACTGCCTTACGATAGCTTAAACGACGATGATCTTAAGATTCCTGAGATCATCGAGCGTTTGGCCCACAGCCGGCCGTCACGGGCGCTGCTATTAAAGCCGGTGATGCTTTTGATCCGCTCT
>CAYMUZ010000215.1:0-3435 GCA_964393875.1 uncultured bacterium
TGATGTAAATCGTCCGATCGCCGCGGCGAATGACCGTCATTTTGCGCTGTTCAAATTGATTACCCGCGGTCGTGCCTTTCGTCGAACCCTCGTCAAGCTGTTCAGCAGACATCCCGTATTTGCTCTTGTATTTTTCCTCAAGGCTGGCTTCCTGGATCATTTCAGACGACAGCTCAGGATTGATTTCCACAACCATGTGGATACCTTTCTCCACACCCTCAATGGCCGGCCGCGTCATGACACCCACGCCCCCAACCGACATATAACCATACGCCCCGCCCTGCAAGATAAAACCAAGCCGCGCCCGGTCGCTCAGCAGAGACTGTAACTGCGCCATAAGATCCGTACTATTGTTCCCTTTGAGCGTGATCACGATCGTACGGCCGCCGAGCTGGAGAATAATCTCCACCGACGTAAGGTTCGGGTTTTGTGACAAGGCCATCCGGGCGGCTTCAATGCCGGACTCTCCTCCGCGTTTCCGCCCCGCTTCGGTTTTATCCACTGTTGTGGTCGTCACAGTCAACTTAGCGCCACTCGTCTGGAACGTGCTCCCGGCTTTTGCAATCGGAGCCTTCGTGGGTGCAAAGCGGGCCTCGACACGCCCCTGTCGGCCGCCGCGGCGCGACGAACCAAGTGTTTCAATCTCACGAGCCTGGCCGTCATTATTCAAGCGCTCATTGCGTACACCAGCCACTCGCGGCCCCGCCTCACGTGCCGGCGCGCCAACCGTGGCTCGACCCGCTTTATCCATCACGCCGCCCAATCCCTCGGCACGTGCTATCGATCCTTCACTGCGGGCTTTGCCCCAAGCGCGTTTACGCGACTCTGCAGAGACTAACCCAACAAAATATCCTGCGCTGGCCCCAGTCGCGTACGCATAGCGTGCTCCCTTGAGTACACCGGCGGCAACTCCAGCCATACCGGCAAGTGCACCGTCCTGGCTGATCCCAAAAGCACCGGCGACACGAACAACACCGCCCACAACGGCTTGCCCAAGTCTCTGCCAGCGCCCCTTGGGTTTTGCTTGATCGCCACGCACGGCACCTTCACCGCCCTGCACGGCCGAAGCCCCGCGCTGGCCCGCATTCGCCGTTCTGCGTTCCCCCATCAGGGCCATCGTTGTGCCGCGTACCGGCTGATTCTCTGGCTGGTTCGCCAGATCGGCTATAATTTCCGAAGAACTCTTTTGAACCGTTGCGGTGGACGCAGTGCCCTCGATCGTTGGGCTTCTGACCTGATCGACCCTAGCCGCTCGCTCATCCTCGGCCCGTTTAAAATTCTCAAGAGAGGCATGCAGAATATGCCCGGCCAAACGGTCAAGATCGGTGCCCGCCTCGGCCATCTCAATCTCCATTAAGCGGACACGGTAGGCTTCTGCGCGCTGACGTGCCTTAACCAAATCATGCGCTTCTTCATCGCTTGTCACATACTTTTGTGCGGGATTCTCCCCCCCCGTCGTTTCGTATTTGATCTTGTTGCGCCGCTGCAGCCAACTAGAGTTTTGCTCATTCAGTCCAAGTTCAAACAGCGTCTTAACCTGGCTGTTTTCAAAATCCTCCCAGTTCTCTGCAAGTTTCTTGAGTACATTCAAGACAGGATGTTCTTCCTGGGCCCCTGAGACTTCTGACGGATTTTTATGGGACTTCCAATTTCTGAACTCATTGAGCAATGAACCGCTGGAAACACCCATCTCTCTGAGAACATCACTCGACACGCCCATGGCCAAAAGCAGGACTTGGAGCTGTTCAAGCGCCGCCTCAGCGTTATCTGAAACTTTGGCGTTAAAAGCTTTTGTCAATTTGTCAAAGATCATGCGCAAAGTAAGTTCTTTCATAGAAAGCATTTTCTGGGCAGCTACGGTCTCGTCCAGTTTTGTCAGCAGAGCGGCGACCTGTGCACTCGAGAGTTTTTCAAAAATCTCATTATGCGCAAAATCTTTCTGCTGTTTCGCCAAATCGGTTTTCTTTGACTGCAAATCAGTCTTCTGCTTCTCAAGATCCGCCTGCTTTGCTTTTAAATCAGCTTGCTGTTTCAATAGAGCCGCTTTTTTGTCCTCATCGACTTCACCCTTAATTTTCGTCTCAAGCGCCTTCAACTCAGCGTCAACCTTCTTTGCCGCCGCCTCATTTTCCTTCAAGTCTGTTTCAAGTGTTTTTAATTGCGCGTCTAATTTTTTCAACGCAGCTTCGATACGGGCTTTGTTTTGAGCAACAAGTTCCGGCGCGACCCCATCGAGTAGCTCACGCAGCATCAGATCGAACTTGGTAGAATCCTTAAGATCAAGACCCAGTCCTGCCCAAATCGCTCGCAGACCATCCAAAAGCGCCTGTTTATTACCCTGGTAGCTTTCTTTTCGGGTCAGACTTTCTTGCTTTTGTTCTGAGCCGCTCTGATCAACCCGGTTGGCTTTTTCTGCACTTTTGGCCGTGAATTCAAGATCGCCAGGGCGTTCAATCTTCGCGAGAGCTTGCTTCTTACCATTAATCATTCTCTCTTCAGTCTCACCGCTCAACGTTACGGCGCTCAGAGTCACTTTTTTGCTTTGCGTTGCGTCATACTCGAAGACGTACTGGCCCACGCGTATGATTTTTGTGTTTTCACCGTTCTTTAAGAGGCTGCCTATACCCACCGCGTCTTCAACCTCGAGAGCGGAACTTGAGCCCGCCATAAAAAATTTCGGCCCCTGAGCTGTCCACTCGACATGCAATTCCTTGCCATCAATCCAGAGCGTCCCATTATTATTTAGAATATCAGCTTGCGAAATCTCCACTTTCAAGAAACCAAGTTCATAGCGGCTGCGCAAAGCCTCAATTTTGGAACGCGCGATATGCCCGGCATTGACCAAGGCCCCGTCTTTTTGGGCGCCAAAGACTGAGAGTTCGCCACTCAGGCGCCAGCGGCTGTTGCGATATTCCGCGCTTGATGCGAAGTCATCCGCCGCGATGCGACGCCCCTGCTGTAGGGCGATGTCTGCGCGCAGGCGCATACTCTGATTACTCAACTGGTCTTCAAGGCGCTGAATCGCCGCTTTTCTCAGCAGAACCGCCGAGCCCTTATTCGTGATTTTTATCAATTCGGCGCCACCCAGACGGTTTTCGAGGTATTTGCTTGCAGCGACTCCTGCTTTTTGACGCAGATTTTTCTTTTCAAACGCCGTAAATTCTTTCAAAAACTCAGCTTCTTTGTCTTTTGAAATGCCGTAATCGACGAGCAACTCGTCACGGGTTTTCTGAATTTCAACTTTAGAGCTCTGGGTGATACTGGCTCTATAGGCGGCTGCATTTGCATCTGTAGCATCAATCGATTGAAGATTTGCCTGATTGATGGCCAAGCGTTCATTCAGTTCGTTTAGCGCTTTAAGAATGACTTCGGGAAGTTTTGAATTTTCGGAAAGGGTTTTGCCAAAAGCTGTGATCGCTGTTTGCAGTGCTGCAG
>CAYMUZ010000216.1:0-7491 GCA_964393875.1 uncultured bacterium
CACTCCCCCTAAATCGTCCAATTGGGATAAGGGGATGGTGGCAGGTTACATGGACAAGGATGAATTCCTGAAGCGTGTCCAGAAAGGGGATTTGAAGGAAAAAGTCGAGGTGGTTTTCCATATGGGGGCTTGTGCTTCGACCACTGAACAAAACCGCGATTATCTTTACAAAAACAACTTTCTCTATTCTAAAATTCTAGCCGAATGGGCCCTCAAAGAAGGCATCCATTTTTTATATGCTTCGAGCGCGGCCACTTATGGGGCGGGTGATCACGGCTATTCTGATGCAGATAGCGCCATTCCCGCACTCAAACCCTTAAATCCCTACGGCGAATCCAAACAGATGTTCGATCTCTGGGTTTTACAGAATCGTTTATCGGAGGTTCTCGTCGGCTTCAAGTTTTTTAACGTCTATGGGCCTAACGAATACCACAAAGGGGACATGCGCAGCATGGTCCACAAAGGCTACCATCAGATCAAGACCACAGGCAAGCTGAGCCTTTTTAAGTCCTATAAGGGTGAGTTTGCAGCCGGGGAACAGAAACGAGATTTCATTTATGTGAAAGATGTTCTGGAGATCATGATCTGGTTTTGGCAAAACCCGAAAGTTCGTGGGGTTTTTAATTTAGGCACGGGGCAGGCGGAAAGCTGGAACCACCTTGGACGCTGCCTCTTTTCGGCTCTTGGCAAAGAACCGCGCATTGACTACATTGAGATGCCGGCGGATATCCGCGACCAATATCAGTATTGGACTCAGGCTGACCTGACCAAGCTGCGCGGCAGCGGGGTTCATTTCAACTTTTCATCTTTGGAAGACGGTATTGCCGATTATGTCCGGCATTTGGAAATGGCTCATTCCTACCTAACAGGGCGGACAGCAGACAGCGCCCAGAGTTCGTCCCGTTGAGAACTCTCTCAAAACCTCTATGACCCCAAAATCAGAAGAACAGCCTAATCTCGTCAGCGAAATAGGCCATGTTGCGACGCATCGCATTCACAATTTTATCAATAAGCTGCTTCAGCCGCACATGTTTGAGAATCTTATTGCCTATGTCCATTGGCGCATTGATCTCAAAAATGGAAAAACCGTGCCCCCGCCTTCTTTCGGCCCTTCTTCGATCAACATTGATATTACGACCGCATGCAATCATTATTGCCATCATTGCATTGACTTGGAGTTGCTGAACAACGGGCGAAAACTCAGTTTGCATTGCACGCAGACACTGGTCGACCAGCTTCTGGCCCGCGGATTAAAATCGGTCATTGTGATTGGCGGGGGGGAGCCCACCGTTCACCCGCAATTCAGTGAAATTATTGCCTACCTCAAAAGCAAAAAACTCCGTGTCGGCATTGTTTCCAATGGTGTTCGGCCGCAAGAGCTTGAAAAAGTCGCGCCGCTTCTAGAAGAAAAAGATTGGATGCGTCTGTCGCTGGACGCAGGGACAGATGAGAGTTTTGCCATCGTCCATAATTCTAAGTCACCTATGAAATTGAGTGAAGTCCTGCTGGCGGTCAAAAAGATGCGGCAAAAGTGGAACCGTTTTCAGATGGGGTACTCCTACCTGGCTTTGTGCGAACATTTTCGTGGAAACCAAACTGTTCTTTGCAATAACGTTCATGAGATTCCGCTGGCTGCGAAGCTCGCCCGTGAACATGGGTTTACCTATCTTTCCGTAAAACCCTTTATTAGCCCAGAGGCAAGTCGAGAGACTGAGCCGTGGAGCGATTATGTGGCGGGATTGCGCGAGCAAGTGGCTCTCGCCAAACCCTTTGAGACGGACGAGTTCAAGGTGCTCGAAAGTTTTAACCTGTTTGCTTTGTTTGAAAACCAGAACGAACGTTTGCGCATTCAGCCCAAAACATGTCACAGCAATTATTTTCGCGTGGTTGTAACTCCAGATGGTATTTTTAGCTGTCCGGTTTGGCGGGGATTCAAAATGGTCCAGCTGACGCCGCATGACCAGGATTTTTCGGAGGATTTTAACGTTTATTTTAACGAAAACCGGGCGAGAGTCGTCAATGAGCTGGACGCTTCCAAGGAATGTGCCCACGTCACTTGTATTTATAACGATATGAACTGGTTCATCGAGGATTTGGTTAATAACCCCGAAAAAATTAAGCAGCTGAAGGTCGTGGCAGACTTTCAAGATTACTTCCTCTAGAACTTCAGGCCTTACGGGTCCCTTCTTTTTTCTCGCGTATTTCATCCAGCATTGCGTCCACGGCTTCCAGAAATTTCCCAGTGCTCACTCGGTGTGTCTGTGTGTCTTGGAGGAAACTTTGACGAGGGGTCTGTGGGTAAGGGCACCAGCGCAGCATGTTTTCCTGCGGGTCCGCATAAGAAACGGTTGGGATGTCCTGAGTGCTGGCAATATGCAGAATACCAGAATTATTGCAGATGACGAGTTTTGCATATTTTTTGACGAGGGTGAAAATTTGCAGCAGGTCGGTCCGGCCGATAAGGTCCAAGATGCGGGGGTGGGGTTTTATGAGTTCAGAGAAGTGCCGGTCATAAGGGGCCCCGGTCAGCACAAGAAGATGTCCCCGATCCGTGAGGTGTTGAATTAACTCTGGAAATTGATTAAACGACCAGCAGTAATCTTTGGGCGCTTCTACGTTACGCCGTCCACCCGGAGCGATAATAATGGCAGCGCCGCTGAAGGAGTCGGGTATTTTTAGAGATTCCAGCGCAGCGTCAGGGGGAATCCAAAAGGACGTTTGATTGACCTCCACACCAAGAAGCTTCAAGCTGTCCGTCAGCGTCTCAAAAAAATGGACGTTCCAGCGGATAGGGACTGCGCGGTCATAAAAGATGCGTTTGAGTGAATCGGCAGCTCCGATGGAATATTTTTTACGAACGATCGCATCCCACAGTGCCGGAGCAAGCATAAGATTGGGCAGCAGGTTGAGAAGAAGATCTACTTTCTTCTTTTTTCTCCGAGCCCAGGCTAATTTGAAAAAGCCATTTAAGCCTTTGAGGCTGCCATAGTAATCTGGGCAGGAGATGATCTCGGTGACAAAGGGGTTTGCGCGGAAATAAGAGGCAACATTTTCTCGCACGGCAAGTTCAATAGTCGCTTCGGGGAAACGGACTCTGAGACTTTTCAGAATACCTGAAAAATAAATCGCATCGCCCAGTCCCCGTCCCAGGAAACTGACTAGAATCGTGCGAGGGGGCTTGGGGGATTGTCTAAAACGATATTCTCTCAGCCGCCGGCATGGGAAAGTCAGGCAGAGAACGCACGCCGTCAGTAAACGAGCCGAAAACGATCGGACTCTGTAGTTTAATTTTATAAGGATTTTGATGAGCAATGTGAGGGGAATTCTAGCAGAGGTTCTTAGGCTCCGCACTAGTTGAATTTGCATTTTTAGAGATTCGTCGATAAGATAGGCATATGCCAAAAACTAAAAAACCTAAGGTGTCGAATTTTCGGCTTCTTTTGAGTGCTAAAGACAAGGCATTTATCCTCGCCGGAACGCGAAGAGTTCTTTCCGGGAGCCGTTGGACTTTAGGTCCGATGGGCAAAGAGTTTGAAGACATTTTTAAAAAATATACAGGGTCGTCCCATGCGATTGCTCTCTCCAATGGAGGAGTTGCCCTGGTTGCGCTGCTTCAGGCCTTAGAGATTCCCGAGGGCAGTATCGTGATTTGTCCGACGCTGACGGCTCCGCCCACGCCGCATGCTATTCTAGAAGCCAAAATGAAAGTAGTCTTTGCCGATTCAGGCGATCATGATTTGGGGCTTGATCCCCGGGATGTTGAAAGCAAAATCCGCCGCTATGGAAAGAAAGTAAGGGCAGTGATCACTGTGCATGTCGGTGGTTGGATGTCACCGGCTGTGCATGAATTGAAAAAAATATGCGCTCGTCACAGTATCCCTTTGATTGAAGACTGTGCTCATGCGCATGGCAGCTGGTTGGGGGGGCGCCATGCGGGTACGATTACCGGTCTTGCAGCTTATTCTTTTTTTATGACAAAGCCACTGACCTCTGGGGAGGGGGGCATGGTGACGGTGGCGAGGCGGGACCTTGCCGATAAGATCCGCTTGATCAGGAACTACGGAAAGAATGAGGCCGGTCAGCACGTCATGATAGGATTTAATTATAAACTATCCGAATTTCATGCCGCCGTAGCTTTATGGGCGGTACGCAATGCGGCACGGCTGGCCCAAGAGCGGCGCAAAATAGCCGCCCGCTATGATCAGCTTCTTCGGGGATTTGCCGGATTAAAAATTTTTCAAGTGACTGGGTGTCTCTCCAGTTACTACAAGTACATTGTTTTGGTGGACAGCCGCAAGCGGAATTTTTTAAAGCGGGATCTTTTGCGTCAAGGGGTCGAACCTTCGGGGGGTGTCTATGATGTGCTTTGCCATGAAGAACCCTACTTTCGATCCATTCCCGGCCAAGTCTTGAATGTTCAGGAGTCCTTTCCCATGGCAGAAGGGTTTGCCCGGAGGCAGTTATGCCTCCCTCTCTATCCCGGACTTACGGAAGAGGAACAAAAATATGTTTGCCGCAGTTTGTTTCGATCCTTAAACCATGGATGAATATCGTGTGATGCCTAATTTTTTTGAGGACATTCACTCTCATGCATGAGAACGCCCGGTTACTTTTTTCGAAGCATTTGGTCCCGTTGTTCAAAGAGCATAGCCGGGTATTGGAAATTGGCCCTGATTTTAACGGCGCAGATGTTTTTAAAAAGCTGGTCGGGAAATCTACGATGACGTGGGAGACCATTGATATTGACGCCTCCTTCCCTGGATTGACCTATGTGTGCCGCGATGAATATTCATTTCCGATTGCGGATAATCAATACGATATTGTTTTCTCATCGCAGGTCATTGAACATGTGAAAAAAGTTTGGGTCTGGATGAAAGAACTGGCGCGTGTTTGTAAGCCGGGGGGCCAGGTTTTGACGATTGGGCCGGTCAGTTGGCCTTACCATGCCGTCCCCGTGGATTGCTGGAGGATTTATCCGGACGGCATGAAAGCTCTCTATGAGGATGCGGGGCTTCAAGTGTCCTTTAGCGTGACGGAAAGTCTTGAAAAAACGTTTTCACGTAAAGCCTATGCGGGTAAATCGTTTATGTACGACAAGGACTGGGGCCGCCGCGCTAAAACTTATGCGAAACGCCTTTTAGGGTTCCCGGTGTCCTATGCCTTGGATACTGTGACGGCTGGAGTGAAACTGCGTTGAATTTAGCCTCATCGATGAAGGGGAATTGAAGTTGTCTGAAGCACTAACGGAGGTGATGGTCGGGATCCTCAACTGGAATCAGAGAGAGGATACCCTGAAATGCTTGGACTCCTTGCGTTTAGTCAAGGAGCCGGTGGTGCGTGCCGTTTTGGTAGACAACGGCTCGCAAGACCATTCGATAGAAGCTGTGAAATCGGGCTATCCTGAAGTGATTATTCTTGCCAACCGCACCAACCGCGGCTGCGCCGGTGGACGCAATGACCTCCTGAAGTATTTTTTGAACACGAAGTTTCCCTACCTAATGTTTTTAGATAACGATGCGGTGGTTCGCCCCGATACGATGGCTCTCTTGATTGAGGAAATGAAAGGGGGGCCGGCTATCGGTGTGTTGGGAGTCAAAGCCTATTATGAAGACCGCCCTAATGTCTTCTGGAGCAGGGGGGGTGCCAATTTGAATCCAGAAACAGGAAAATTCATAGGACTTGGGCAAAAAGAGGAAGACCATGGGCAGTACACCCAGATGGAAGAGGTCGATTCCGTCCCGGGAGGGTTCACTTTCCTCAAGCGTGAAGTGGCTGAGAAAGTTCCAGTGATGGATGAACGCTATTTTATCTACTACGAAGATTCGGATTGGTGCCTGCGGGTAAAAAAGGCCGGTTTCCGAATCCTTACCTCCGCGAGTGCCAGCGTCTACCACCGAGTTTCTGCTTCCTTGGGGATGGGGTCGCCGCACTTTTACTACTATCGCACACGGAACCGCTTACTTTTCATGAAAAATAATGCCCCCGAGCATTATGGGAAATTCATCCGGAATTTCCTATGTTTTGAGCTGCCCCGGCGGATGCGCTCGCTTTTTCTCTCGCGACAATATCGGCAAATGTGGGCGTGTGCTCTTGGGGTCTATGATTTTTGGAAGGGCCGATGGTATGTGTGTACGCGCAAGTCTCTTTAAAGGATCCACGTGAAGTCTTTTAAAGCATGCTGCTGGAAGATTAAACACTTCTTTGCGGTCGGCATTGGATTTTTTAGAAAGCCCGGCCGATTTTCTATTGTTAATTATCCCCGGCCCAAGGCCGTTCAACGACTTGAGAATAGTCGCGGAGGGAGAGTATTGGATGTTGGCTGTGGGACGCGCCGGCTGGCAGATCATGTGATTGCGATCGATTTAAAGCCTCGTGCGGGCGTCGACCTTGCAGCCGATGCAGCGCATCTGCCTTTCGCGGACCAAAGCTGTGACGGTGTTTGGCTTGAAGCCGTGCTGGAGCATGTCAGCGATCCTGGGAATATTCTTAAAGAAATTTCGCGGGTGTTGAAACCCGGAGCTTGGCTTTATATCGAAGTGCCATTTCTTCAAGGCGAGCATGCCGCTCCGAGTGACTATCAGCGTTGGACCCGCGGTGGACTCACCCGAATCCTGGCCCTTGGGGGATGGGAAATCGAATGGATGCACATGTCTTCGGGGCCTTTTTCAGCCTTGGCGTATCAGCTGCGCAGTTGTTTGAGTATGATGACGAGTCTGGGTTCGGATTTTCTTTACCGCATTACCTTCGAAGCTTTTTGGGGCTATGTGGTGTGGCCCATTAAATTTTTGGATTATTTATTTCAACGGCATCCCTACGCGGCAGCCCATGCTTTTGGCTACGCGGTGATGGTGCAGCGCAAGCCGTAAAAGGGGCAAGCCGCAAACCATGTTCCGCCGCTTTCAGTCATTTTTACGGGAGGTTGGCGATTATAAGAAACTCCTCTCGCCTGAAAATCAAAAGATTCGAAGGCTTGCCTTTTACTGCGAACATTCTGCCTACGGTAAGTTTCTCAGCCCTGTCCTGGAGGCGCTTCTAGCCAAGAAAATAGACCCTTTTGCCTATATCACTTCCGATGAGCAAGATCCCGCTTTTGGCTGCGATCCCGCTCGGCTACGTGTTTTTTATATTCAGAGCATGTTGGGCGGACTTCTGCCGCAGCTCGACACCCAATCTCTTGTTTTTACGATGCCCGATCTTGAGCAGTACCACCTCAAACGGTCCCGGAAAGGAACGGAGCACATCTACCTTTTTCACGCTTTGGTGAGTACGCACATGATTTACCGCAAAGGCGCTTTTGACCACTATGACACGGTGCTGTGCGCAGGGCCGCACCACGCAGAAGAAATCCGGCGCACTGAAAAAATCTACAACCTGAAGGCTAAGAAGCTGGTGGAGGCTGGCTATCCGCTGTTGGATAAAATCCACAGAGACTACCAGGTTTATCAGGCTGAAAAATCCTTGCAGAAAGGGCAGCCGGCCCCCATGGTTTTG